>CAMWRK010000182.1 GCA_947176655.1 uncultured Prevotellaceae bacterium
CGTTATTGTTGTCCCACAGGTTGGAGACAGCCTCACCGTAGTTGCTGGGGGCATTTGTCGTTGTGACAGATGAAATGTCTATCTTGGTCGCTTTCCACTGGTCGTCGCTATTGTCGTCTGGCTCTACGGTGGTGACCTCATATATCCAGTGTTTGGGCTGTGCCAGTGTGTACGCTACAGGTGATGTGAAGCGGTGGCTGCTCTGGCCGCTGATCTGCTGCACTCCGTCGCACCAGAGGCTGGCGCCATCGCTCAGGGTGAAGGCTGGACGCAGACGTTTTCCTATTACCGGAACTTCGGCTGTCACGAGGATGCTGTCGCCCTTTTCCTCGATGTTGGCTTCCACATCGGCGAACACTTGGTCGTTGTCCTCGTGTGTGAATGAGAAAGAGAGCATGGAGGCAGGTGTGCCGTTGTAGGTGTTGCTGATGTTGTCGACATTGGAGAGGGCGTATGTGAATGTCGTGTCACCCTCCAGTGTGAGTGTGCATACTCCGTTGTTTTCCTCTTCGTCAATGATGTACTTTTCCGGAATGGCGATGAGTTGGCCGTCTCTCAGTGCAATGTAGCGGACAGGCTCTGCCGCGCTCTCAGCTTTTGTTGCAGAAACTCCCATGCCATAAAGCATGACAAGGAGAATTAGGGTAAAGGTTTGTTTCATATTGGTATTGTGTTAAGTTATTACAATCTCAGCCTATATATCGCGTACAAATATATATAAAATAATTTGCATGCTTGGGTGGCTTGATGTTAATTTTCTTTTTTTACGAAAAAGTAATGCGACTACTATACGTTCCAAGTAATAATTATTTACCTTTGTACCGCTGATAATCTTAACTGTAGAAAATGAAACGAAACCTGACGGTAATGCTTTTCCTGTTGCTGTGTTGTGTCAGAAGTGTGGCCTACACAGTGGTTATAGACCCGGGACATGGCGGCAGGGATGTCGGTGCGCTCGGTCTCAAGGCTCGGGAGAAAGACATAAACCTGAAGGTCGCTTTGGCTTTGGGCAGGCTGATAAAGCAGAACTACCCTGGTATCAAGGTGGTATATACACGCAGCACTGACTGTTTCGTAGAACTTGGACAGCGAGCGGCGATAGCCAACAAAGCCAAGGCCGACTTGTTCATATCCATACACACGAACAGTACGGCAGCCGGCAAGAAAGGCACTGCGGCGCAGGGAACGGAGACATACACGCTTGGTATGCATCGTGCCGCCGACAATCTGGCCGTTGCCAAGCGCGAGAATTCCGTTATTACTCTGGAGGCCAACTACAAACAGAAGTATGAAGGTTTCGATCCTAATAGCAGCGAGTCGTACATCATCTTTGAACTGATGCAGGACAAGAACATGGCATCGAGCGTGGATTTCGCACGTATGGTACAGAAACAGTTCACTTCTACTGCCAAGCGTGTGGACAAGGGTGTCCAGCAGGCAGGTTTCCTCGTCTTGCGCGAGGTGGTTATGCCGAGTGTGCTGATAGAGCTTGGGTTCATCAATAACCGCCAGGAAGAGGCTTATCTTTCAAGCGAATATGGCCAGAACCAACTGGCAAAGAGTATATACAACGCTTTCGTCGGATACTATAAGAAGTGTTAGGTTCGTACCGGTGGAACTTGTGCGCCTTTCTTTGTTTGTGATGAGATAAAACACAGAGTGACTATGAAAAAGGAATATAGAATAGGACTGATGGGCATTGTAGCCCTTGTTGCATTGTTCTTTGGAATAAATTTTCTCAAGGGCAAAGCACTCTTCAACACCAGTAAAGGGTACTACATAAGGTTCGCCAACGCCAAAGGGTTGGCCAAGAGCAGCACTGTGTATGCCGACGGCTACGAGGTGGGCATCGTCTCAGACATAATATATGATTATCGCCATCCGGGAAATGTTCTTGTGGAGATCAGTGTGGATCCGCGGCTTGTCTTGTGTCACGGAACCATGGCGCGCTTGGATGCCGGTATTATGGGCGGATGCACCATGAACATATCTCCGGCTGTCATAACCGATAAGGTATATCATCCCGGTGACACCATTCCCGGCGATGACAGCGCTGGACTGATGGGTAAGGCCGAGGAGATGATGCCTCGTCTCGGTGAGATGGTGACAAAGGTGGACAGCCTGATAACCTCGCTCAACAGACTGGCTTCCGACCCACGCTTTCCGGCCATCATCGGCAATGTGGCACAGATAACGGAAGACCTCACGCAGGCGACTGGACACCTGAACTCAATAGTCGGACATGACCTGCCGGCCTTGACGAAGACATATAATAAAGTCGGGGAGAATGTCCTGACCATTACGGAGAATTTCAAGACCTTGGATTTGCAGCCTACTCTTGACAGCGTGAACAACACCATCAGCAACGTGAACAGTATGGTGGCCCAGATGCGTAGTCCCAAGGGAACAATTGGTGCATTGATAAACGACAGAAGCCTGTACAATACCATGAACACCACGGTAGGAAGTATGGACTCGCTGATGAGGGATATAAAGGCTCACCCCAAACGCTATGTGCACTTCTCCGTATTCGGACGCAAGGACAAGTAGCGTGATTTCTTTGAGCCTGACACAGACGGAACATCATTAAATCGAGGCATTCGATGACAACACTGCAAGAACAATGGCAGCGATGTCTGGGGCTGATTCGCTCCAGGCTGAATAATCAGCAATTCACAACATGGTTTGAGCCGATAGGATTCAAGTCCTACAATTACGAAACCAAGGAGGTAACCA
This sequence comes from uncultured Prevotellaceae bacterium, assembly GCA_947176655.1. Taxonomy (GTDB): domain Bacteria; phylum Bacteroidota; class Bacteroidia; order Bacteroidales; family Bacteroidaceae; genus Physcousia. The sequence continues at coordinate 2,737 of CAMWRK010000182.1, forward strand.
TATCAGTACCCAGCCAGTTCTTCTACGAGTACTTCGAGGAGAACTACAGGCAGCTGATATACATGGCTCTGTATCATGTTTTCGGCAAGGATACGCGCCTCGTATACAATGTGGAGGTAATAGCAAATGCTGTGGTACGCGAGGAGGGACGTGCCACAATGGACGCTTTGCGCGCTCCTGCTGCCGGAGGGAGTGCCAACAAGGCTCCCGGTGTGGTTCAGGCGGCTGCTGTTTCCGACTTCAAGTCATATCTTAACCCAGAGCAGACATTCGACAATTTCATAGAGGGAGTGTCCAACCGTTTGCCTCGCAGTGTGGGGCAGAGCGTTGCCGAACATCCTGCACGCAAGACTTTCAACCCGTTGTTTGTCTACGGCCCCAGCGGCTGCGGCAAGACACATCTTGTCAATGCGATAGGCGGACGTTTGAAACAGCTGTATCCGAAGAAACGTGTACTTTATGTCTCGGCTCATCTGTTTCAGGTGCAGTATGTTGATGCGCGCATAACGAACAAGACCAACGACTTCATACATTTCTACCAGAGCATAGACTGTCTTATTGTGGACGATGTGCAGGAGTTCTCCGGCAAGGAGAAGACCTTGGAGGCATTCTTCCACATTTTTAATCATCTGCATCTTAACGGACGTCAGATTATCATGACCAGCGATCGTCCTCCTGTGGAACTTAAGGATATGGAGGAACGCATGCTGACACGCTTTAAGTGGGGTATGCTTGCCGAACTGGAGGCTCCCGATGTACAGCTACGACGCGACATTCTCAAACGTCTTGTGCTCAAGGACGGTCTGGACATTCCTGAGGATGTCATAGACTATGTGGCGGAAAACATGCAGGACAATGTGCGGGAACTGGAAGGCTTTGTCCACTCCATGCTGGCATACAGCGTCGTTCATGGCACTAACATAGACTTGGGCTTCGCACGCAAGATACTGAAAGCCAACACGCACTATCGCCGGCGTTCGCTGACCATAGACGACATAGTGGAGACGATATGCCGTCACTACAAGGTGACACATGAGGAACTTTACGGCCAGTCGCGCAAGGCGGAGTTCGTGCTGGCACGTCAGGTCGCAATGTATCTGGCGCATAAGCATACGGGCGACACGGTAAAGCATATAGGCCATGTCATCGGACGCCGTACGCATGCCACGGTGCTGCATGGCATACACAATATAGAGAACCGGATGAAGACTGTGCCGGTCTTCAAGAAGGAAATCCGCGAGATAGAGAAGAAGATGTAGTCATGCCTAAAAGGAAAAACCGTATCTATGAGAGCATCTGTCCGTAAATATACAGAAGAGAACGTCAGTGACGAATTGCTGAACAGCCTGCTGGAGAAGGCGTCTCACACACAGACTATGGGTAATCTCCAGTTGTACAGTGTGGTTGTTACACGCGATGCGGCGATGAAGGAGTGTCTGGCTCCGGCTCATTTCTCGCAGCCTATGGTTACAGAGGCTCCGGTAGTACTCACTTTCTGTGCCGATTTCCGCAGGACTACGGACTGGGCCTTGAACCGTCACGGCAATCCGGGTTACAGCAATATCCTGTCTTATCAGAACGCCGTCACCGATGCACTGCTCTTCTGTCAGAGGTTCTGCGACTTGGCGGAGGCCGAAGGACTCGGATTGTGCTTCCTCGGAACCACGGTGTACAATCCGCAGCAGATAATTGATATACTGCGACTGCCTTCACTTACATTCCCGGTTGCAACCATTACTCTCGGCTGGCCTGCCGAGAAGCCGCAGCCATCGGATCGCCTGCCTGTGGAAGCGTTCGTCCATAAGGAAACCTACGTTCCGTATACTCCGGAACGCATTGATGCCTGTTATGCCTATAAGGAATCTTTGCCTGAAAAC
>CAMWRK010000183.1 GCA_947176655.1 uncultured Prevotellaceae bacterium
CCCCATACGTACTGACAGAGATTCCCGACCTTCCCGACATGATTCTGGAGCGCAATCTGCTACGCATCGATGGTTTGTTGGTTCTGGAGCATGGCAAAGACCACGATTTCCGACAGCATCCCCGCTTTGTGGAGCACCGCAAATACGGCAGTGTCAACTTCTCCTTTTTCCAGTGATTGCCAGAAAACAGCCTCACGCTGGTGTCATATCAGAGTGTGGCTATTATTCGGAATAGAGCCTAGCGAAGCGTCATATAGATAATGCCATATTCTTCTCAATCGGTCGTATCATATCCTGCGGGACTCCGCATTCGGCGGCGATGGTCGGCCAGCCGGCAGATATTTCGCAGATTTCGTCGATAATCTGCGCTGCTTCTTTGATATTATTACGATTGGCACATTCCTGCAGGTCTTTGCGGGTAATGCCGTCGAACTTGCCGTTGATTGACATCTGGTGTGTTGCGGTCCAGCCGCCGTCCGGATTGTAGGCATAGCCCATATCATACGCAGGGGAGAGTCTCCATGTTCCGTTTTCGTTCATCAGAAATGAAATGTTCTTCGTATGGTCATCCTGATTGCGGACAACGACATTGAACACCATTCTGCGGAACATCTCCTTTGCCTGGGTATATGGCAGCCGGAGCGCCCGCATCACATCGAAAGCCTGCTCGTAAGAATATGCCCGATGGATTCTGTAGTCGTAGTGCGCGATTCCGCACAGGGTCTGCATGTGTAGTTTCTTGCCGTTAACCCTGTCGAAACGCTTCGTCATAAAATGCGCCCGTCCGTTCTCTTCTTTCAGCTCGCAGTCTGTCATCTCAATACCGCACTTCCTGACTAACTTGGAGAAGGAGTATTCGAGACGTCCGAAATTGTCCGTCTCCCTGAATCCTGCCGTAGCCGATACGCCGTCCAGTTTGATGATATAATAGTCGAATCCTTCAGGTGCCTCCACCTGCCCTGAGCGGACCTCTCCCGTCGCTTTGTTGTATGCGATAATCGCTTTGGCTCGCTGTCCACCGGCAGATGTTCCGAGCCTCACGATTTCTGCGATAGCCGCCTTACGGTCATTGTCAAGGTTCACCCCGAAATCCTCTTTTTCGGCCAAAGCCTCTTTGGCGACATCGACAAGTGATTCTATCTCAAAGCGAAAATCGGAGTTGTACGGAATTTCCATTGCCGGTTCGAACTCCAGCGCACCCATACACCGTTTGCCGAGAAAACACAGTGTTTCAATCGGATTGCCGCTTGTCCGACCGGTAAGTAAAAGCCATCGGTCGAACAGGGTGCGCCCGTAGGTGTCCGGCAATGCGTCCGCCAACATTCCGGGCAACCCTTGGAATGTTTCACTGCCGCTGTTTCCGAACGAATAGATTTGTCCCTGCCGTACCGGCATCATCAGCGGAGCAGGTTCTATGCCTTTGCCGATAAACTCCGGTACGTATTCAAACAAGGCGACATCGCGCTTGTCGTCCCAGCGGAATGTGCCGATTGGCATTCCGAACATATTGACTCTTGCAACATCTACCATTCCGCTTCCTCCTTCGTTTTATTCTTGATGCGACCGACGGCGCGTTTGCGTGTTTTCTTTTGTGCCGCATGAACCAGATTGTAATATTCGTTGGGACCCAGCTGTTCCTCCTCAACCAAAGATTGGAGCGAATCCAGTTTGCCGAGTATTCGCAGTATTCGCAACAGGGAAGCGTATGAACTTATTTCGCCGCTTTCGATTTTCTTGACGGTGGACAGCGAGACTTCCGCCGATTCGGCCAGACTCTGCTGGGTTATGTTCTGTTTGAGGCGGACTGCCTTCAACTTTTCGCCGATGCGCTGCTGAATCATCGTATCCGCCAATACATATATATTGTTCATAAGAGTCGTATTATAAACTATTGTGTTGCAAATATAGTTATAATAGTTTAATCTGCGGCTATTGTGGCTCAAAAATTATGCATAAGAAACATGCTCATAAAATATGTTTCTTTTTTAGTTTCTCCCTTTTTGTGAATGTGAGGTTTCTCTTGTCCACCTTGACTTCCTTCAGATTGTTACAGTCGCTAAACAGGTTCCACACCGTGCCCCCCCAGGCTCGTTGCCTCGGATTTTCAATACGTTTTGTGGTGTTGTGATTGTCTCCAAGCTCATACAGTCGGAATATTTGCAACCTTTAGATTGCTCAATTCAGAATATGCTTTATGATATTTGCAAAGGCGTTCTATATCTTTATCTGCTATTGCTGGCAGCCGGGTAATATCCATGTTGTCACGTAGGTCATTAAGTTTGACAGCAACGGCTATAGGGTTCGTTTTTACACGTTCGATAAACTGATCATACGTTTCATCCTCAATCTTTGTCAGACAGCGGATAGCGTCAACTACTTCAGCAGGTATCCCCTCTCTCAACAAGTCTTCAAAAGTCCAATGCGTATCTTCAACTATATCGTGCAATATACCAGCAATGCGCTCTTCTATGGTCTTGCCTGCCTGCATAACGCGAGTAATATGACCTATGTATGGTTTGCCTGCACGGTCTGTTTGGTTTTTGTGTGATTCTGTTGCTATCTCAATAGCTTTTTGCAGGATGTTTTCCATAATTCTGATGTTTATATTGTTTTTCGTACAGTAGCAGTAGAATTTATGGCATGAACAGAAACTGGATTTCAATATGGTTTCCGGCTTCTACCGATGCACTACATGTGTATCATTGCGGGGCGTATGCCTCCGCGTCCTGGTTCACCACCGTGTCCCGGAGCGTCGCCGGGGCCGCGTCGTGCAGGAACTGCACTCTTGCCTCCGAGGAGGTTGAGTTTGTATGCCACCTTGAACATCACGTAAGAGTTTATGGAGTTGGTCTCCGTGTCCGAACGCATTGTTGCTGAGATAGCGCGGGAAATGTTGCTGCGTTCGCCAAGGATGTCATACCAGTGTGCGCTGACTATGAGGTTTCTTTTTGCAAGGAAAGCATGGGAAAGCTGGGCGTTCCAAATGACTTCCGTGGTGTTCATGTTGTTGTCGGCATAGCCACGTCGGTAGTGCGGGCCAATGTCTGTGCTTAATGTCGTGCCCCACGGTGCGGTAATGGTGACGTTGCCTCCGTAGTTAAAGTTCCATGAATCCAAATTGCCGTTCTTGTTTGACTCGTTGCGGGCGTGCCGGTACGTGAATCCTCCGTTCAGTCCTACCTCCACAGAACCTTTCTCGCCCCATTCCGTACGGTAGCTTGCCCTCAGGTTCTCTCCAAGTCTGATCTCACGTGTTACGGCCTTTCTCAGCAATCCGTTATTGTATGCGTTGTTGAAGAGAGCCTGCATGTCCTCTACTGTTTCCGGAGTTTGCAGTCCTTCTATGGCTGAGGATATGTATCCGACTTGGTTGCTGTAGTTCAGGTTTGTGGATGTGTTTATGGAGAAGTGTTTGGCCGAATCCAGCGCGGTGTTGAACATAAGGTTCAGGGATGAGTTCCAGTTGCCGTCGATGTTCATTGGACGGGTGTATCTGTTACCCGTCTCTGCATCGTATATAGTGGCTGTGGAGATGCTGCGGTCGGTGGTGGAGTAGGAGGCATTTACTCCCCATCCTGTCTGCCGTTCCGCCATATATGCGTTGTAGTTCAGGTTTATGTTGTTTGTCCAGCTGCTTTTTAGTCCGGAGTTGCCGAGGCTGACGTTCTGCGGGTTACTGTTGTCCATCACCTCAAGCAGGTTTGTCATGCCCGGTTGCGACATGCGTCCGTAATACCGTAGCATCATCTGGCTGCCTTGGTTTATTTTCCAACGGGCATGTATGCGCGGTGACCAATTGAAGCACTGTCTTGTTACGGTGGTGTCCAGATCGTTCTTTACATAGTCCATGTGCGTTGTCTGCGGCTGGAACGATGCGCCGAAGTTGAAGCGCAGCTCACGGTTGTTTTCGAACTTGCGGGTGTAGCGCAGCAGTATCTGTGCATCGTGGTTATATTCGTGATATGTGGCGTATTGGGAGTTCTGTATGTTCCTTATCAGTGTGAGTGTGTCCACGCCCGGTATGTATCCCATGTACAGGTCTTCGGCGGTGAGCGGGACATAATCAGGAAGCCCGATGTCATCCATCAGCCGGTGCAGGTCATACATGGAGCGGTCGCTGTCCGAATATTTGTACTGGAACTGGTAGCTTCCCTGAAGGTTCATGTACCTTGTCAGCGGTTCGGTGTAGCTTAGGCGCGAATTTATGCTGTACGAGGTACTGGGGCGTTCGTTATACCTGTTGGTGTACGTCCTGCCGTCTTTCTTGTAGTAGCGTATGTCGGAAATGTTCCATGACTTGTTCTCCGAGTGCGAATAGCTGCCGTTCATGTTCAGTGTGACGTTCCGTCCGGGCTTGCCTAAGCGTCGGTTTATCTGGAACCATGCATTGGCATTGTCTGACCTGCTTTGTGACAGTCCGTTGTTTGCATTGCTGTTCACGAGAATGTCCTTGTACCACGGCCTTGTCAGCGTGTCGGCAAAGTCTGTGAGGGGATTGTCCATCCCTGTCTCGTATGGGTTTCCGTCAAAGGTGACAGAAGTGCTTGTCGACTCAGAGTTGCCGTTGGAGTGGGAGTACGAGGGACGTAAGATGATGTTTGTCATAGAGT
>CAMWRK010000184.1 GCA_947176655.1 uncultured Prevotellaceae bacterium
TCTTTGCTCTGTCTTGTTGCTTCATAATCACGACAAAGATAATAAAATTATTTCACAGTGAGAAGCAAAAGTCTGTAAAGGTGAATGCCATGAATCAGCTTGGGACGTTTTTGCGTCACAATTCTGGGGAAAAGGGAGCGTGTGAGCGGTTATGGATATAAAGTAAGACGGTGTGTCAAATTCTCGATTTTGACACACCGTCATCAGTTCGTCAGTTCATCGGCTTGGTGGCTTGCCGGTTCCCCCTTCATCCTTTTACCTTTTCATCAGCGGATTACTTTTTTGCCGCCGATGATGTAGATGCCGTTTTTGCTGGCTTTCTCCATTCTGCGGCCAGAAAGGTCGTACACCTCTGTGCCGTTTTCGTTCTCGCCCTGCACGTCGTTGATGTCAACGGTGGGATCTATGGCCGAAGCCTTGCTGTACAGATTGTTGTATGCCACATGCAACTTGTTGTATGCCAGGAACATTCCCAACTGGGTTTTAAACTCACTGGCCAAGGTGTTTTCGGCCTCGATGATGTTGTTGCGGCAGCTGTTCAGATATGATACGCTTATGCTCTCAAAGCCTGGCTTCATGTTGAATTTGCCTGTAGCCTCGTACACGGCAAACTCTCTTGCCGTGAACCATGGATAGGCAGAGTTGTCTGTGTACTTGCCGGTTGTCGCGGTCACATCGAATCTCCAGTAGCGGTAAGCCGTTGTCGGGGTTATGATATCACTTGTGTAGGACACAGGCATGCCGCTTATGTCGCACAGGTTCTTCCATGACGTGCCGTTCGTGCTGCCGTACACGCTTACCGCCGTGGCATAGTTCCATGTGCTGTTTCCGTACATGTAGAACTGCAGGCTCTTGCTGGTCTTGCCGCTGCCGAGATCCACCTTTATGTGGTGCGGTTCCTGTGTACCGTTGTTATTGGAACGGTTGCTCATGAAGAACGTGGTGGTGTTGCCGTCGATGGCCTTTTCTATCTGGTTGCTCGGCCTGCTGGCGTCCGGCTGGTTGGTGGATGTGTATCCTGCCTGTGAGGCGCTGGTACTCTGCAACTCGTATTTGACCTGATCTATGGTGTATTCACATATATCGTCCATCAGATCTTTGGCCAGTCCTATCTTGTCGCTCAGTATCTTCGCACTGATGTCGTCAAAGTCTGTGTCACCCGTGATGTACCACTGCGAACCTTCGTCCTCGCTGCCCCATACGGTTATTTCACCTGTCGGAGACATATTCATGTTCGTGCTGTTGTCCGTGGGCTTCAGACAGAAAATACCGTTGCCGAGAGGCTTGATATGGCATTTCCATGCCACGTCCGGCTTGGCATCGACCATAGTGAAGCCTGAGACACCTCCTTTTTCGTTCAACACCGCGCCGAGCATCTTTCCGCTGCCTCTGTTCTGTATGTAGTATGTCTCTTCATCGCCGGTTGGAGTGAATGCCCATCTGTTGGTGTTGCTCTTGCTGGCGATGCTGTTGACGACATTGGCTGATGTGGCGTTCAGATAGCGTGTACCGTTGTTCACCTTGCGTATGGCGATGATGTTGTATAGCGTCGTCGGCTGTATCTTCTGGAGCATGTCGCCGGACTGCAGTCTCAGTACCTCATTGTTTATGGCTTCTGCCAGACTGATGTAGCTGTCTGTCGTGCCTGCGGCTATCGCACTTCTGGCATCAGCCACCAGAGCCTTCAGTGTGGCTATCGTCTCCGTGCTATAGAAGCCCACTTTCTTTCCGGTGGGGTCTTCAAGTGCGGTATACTCTCCGGCCATGCTTATGGCAGCCTGCAGGATGGCCAGTTTCTCCTCGTCGCTCGCATTTTCCGAAGCATCGGGAACATCCGTGACGCTGCCGTCGGCGTTGACAGCCTTTATTGTGAAGCCGTCGATAGCCAGTTCAGAGGGAATGGTGAACTCGTAAGAATTGCTCATGAAGGCAATGTTGCCGTTCTTGTCATAGACGATGAAGCCTGCACCGCCAGTTCCCTTCATGGTTATTTTGTTGCCGCTGGCTATGTACGTATACTTGCTGGTGTTGGCACTGCCGTCTATGAAAGTCAGCACGTCGCCCACGTTGCCATACTCGGCCTGTAGCTGTTCCTGTGTTCTCCATGCGCCGCTGTTGTCGGGTTTGTTCTTCTGGCTGCCTGTGGCTGAACCGGCCCAGATGTCGGTACGTGGACGCAGAATCTGACGATCCTCGATGAACATTATCTGTAGGTTCTCCGGATACTTCTTGGCCTTAACCTCGGCTATGGCATCGTCAATCTCCTGTTGTGTCAGGGACACGAAGTAGCTGGTGTAGTCGCCGAAATATGCCTTGTCGCAGGGAACGAAGAAGCCCCAAAGGCGGAAGTATTCAGTTAGATCCTCCTGTGCTGCCTCGCATGCTTTCTTGTACAGTTTTATCCAGGTCTTTGTGGCACGGTGATGTCTCGTGCTTCCATACTGCGGATGGTCATACCATCCGTCTGTGCTGAAGTCCATCGGATCCTCGCGCAGGCTCTTTACGAAGGTGGGGTAGAAGTCTTTCTTCTTGCCGGCCACGTGGTAATACAGGAACAGGTTCCAGTACAGGCGCAGGGTGATGCTGATGTCGCGCTGGCCGAAGGGGACCTGCTGCAGGGTGTACTTATAGTTGTCTGCAAAGTTCCAGCCTCGGCTCATGCGGTAGCCGCTCAGATAGTTGACGAGATTGGCACCGAGGTTCACGCTGGACTCCGTGCATGACTCCAGATTGTAAGGAGCCTGTATGGTATGGCCGTGTTCATGTCCGCAGCACCAGTTATCGAAGTTGGCACGCTCGGCATTGAAGGAACTTTCCACACTTCCGGTGCCGGGATAGCTGGTATAGAATCCGGTGGCATGCGGGTTCTGTCCGTTTGGACCCTCTATGGCCATGCTCGGATTGTTGAAATATGTCGGCCAGAAAGCGTCGCCGCCTGTCAGGTTCATGGGGTGTCCGCTTCTGCTGTGCTCTGTGCCGTTCTCGCAGAGGCCGTTGGCCACGTCGTCCGTGACACCTATCACGCCGAACTCCCAGTAGCGCACGCGGTCGAACCAGTTGATGCTGTTCCAGATGGTCTTTGGCCATGTCTGTACGAAGGTCTGCTTGCGGAAGTAGAACAGTGTTGCCTCGCCCTTGACAACGAAATACATGTCGTTGTTGGCGTTGGTGGAGAGGTAGCGGTACTTGGCATCCTCCTCGCTGCTGTTTTCGGCGGGCTTCTGGTAGTAGCCGACACACTGGCCGCCCTCTATGTGTATGTCCAGTGCCGGGAAATCGCTTACCTTGGCTATGGTATTGCCCTTGGGGTCGGAAGGAGATACCGTGTTCACAACATAGTTTACAAAGTACATCAGGCTGTCGTTGCCGGCAACCACCACGTTGTATCCCTTCTTCAGTTCCGTGCCCTCGGTGCGGCTGCCTATGCGGCCATGGTTGCGCACGGGAGTGAGGTACAGGGTTGCGTTCTCCGGAATGTCACTGCCGACGAAGACGTGCAATACCTCCTTGTTCGTGGCGTATATGCCGGTCGGGTTGCCCATGTAGCTTGGCTGGTACGACATCAGTATCTTGGTGCACCAGTTGTTGGCATCGGTGTGCGGCCCGTAAGTTGCTATGCGGAAGTCCTTGGCATACTTGTTGGCATCGGCATAGGCCGTCTGGCCAGTCTCGTTCCACCATCCGTTCTTTATCTTCACGGCTATCTCCTGCAATGATGCTGGCAGTCCTGCTCCGGCCATCGCAGCCTTCAGCTCGTTGTCGCTCATGGCAGCGTATGTGCCTTTCAGCTCGTTGCACAGTTCCGTGGTGAAGAAGGTTTTCAGCGTTTCTGAATACTTTGGTGCATTCTTGCTCAGGTTGGTAAGGTCTTTGTACTCCTCGCGCAGTTTGCTTACCTCGTCATCGCTCAGTGCCACTTCCTCCACGGTCCAGTGGTTTCCTTCGTTGGCTGTGTCCCACCACTTTACCACGTTCATCGAGGCATCGCAGTGCAGATAGTTCCCCGATGTGTTTATTGTCAGATGCCCGTCGCTGTATTTGGTGAATGTCACCGTGGTACCAACGGAACCTGTGGTGAACGTTGCAGAACTTGTGGTCTGGTTCTGCAGATACCTGCCAGTATAGACATTGCGCAAGGCACCGCTCGAGGTGTATTCCCACACCTGTTCGAAGGCGTTGCTCCGGGTGGCACAGACAGCCAGCCCCGATGTGCCGGTGCCCCAGTCCTCTTTCATCACGTTGTTGTACTTCGCATTGTGTATGCGGTAGTACTTGCCGCGCGTAGGCAACTGTGCCATTGCGGACAAAGACACAATCAGTCCAAGCATGGACAGCAGTAATGTTTTCTTCATTAGTCCGGTTGTTTAGGTTATTTTTATGTTAGTATTTTGCGTTATCGTCTTTAACAAAGGTACTTATTTCCTATGTGACTTCTTTCGGTGCTCCGGTTAAACTTTGTTAATGGACACAAGAAAGCCCCCGCCTTGTTGGGGCGGGGGCTTTGATTATGTGTTAAGGTGTACCTGCGTGCAGGTACGTGTTTACCTCATGTTAGCGCTTTGTAACCTTGACACCGTTCACGATGTAGATGCCGGCAGGCAGC
>CAMWRK010000185.1 GCA_947176655.1 uncultured Prevotellaceae bacterium
CTATACAACAACAAAACAATTAAATCATTTATGCAGTACACACACGAAGTACAGAACATGTGTTGCGTGGCCAAAGGCCCCAACCATGGTCCGGCTCCCATCCCCGAAGAGGGCAAGTGGGTGCAGGCAAAGGAAATCAAGGACATCAGCGGCCTGACCCACGGTGTGGGATGGTGTGCCCCCCAGCAGGGTGCCTGCAAGCTCACCCTGAATGTCAAGGAGGGCATCATTGAGGAATGTCTCGTCGAGACCATCGGCTGCTCAGGCATGACCCATTCCGCCGCCATGGCCAGCGAGATTCTGCCCGGCAAGACCATCTTGGAGGCTCTGAACACCGACCTCGTATGCGATGCCATCAACACGGCAATGCGCGAGCTGTTCCTGCAGATCGTATACGGTCGCACACAGTCTGCCTTCTCTGAGGGTGGCCTGACCATCGGTGCAGGCATGGAGGATCTTGGCAAGGGGCTCATTTCACAGACCGGCACCCTCTATGGCACCAAGCTGAAGGGCACACGCTATCTCCAGCTTACCGAGGGCTACATCACCAAGATGTTCCTGGACGAGGACGACCAGGTTTGCGGCTACGAGTTCGTACACATGGGCAAACTGATGGACGCCATCAAGAAAGGCATGGACGCCAACGAGGCTCTCAAGAGTGTAACCGGCACCTATGGCCGCACAAAGGCCGAGGACGGTGCTGTCAAGAGTATTGACCCCCGCAAGGACTAATAAATGGAGGAACAAGACTATGATTAGAGAAGTAAAATTCGAGTCACAGGACCGTCGCATCAAGCAAGTACTTGCTTGCCTTAACAGCCACGGCATCGCCTCCATCGAAGAGGCTAACGAGATTTGTGATGCAGCAGGCATCGATCCCTACAAGACATGTGAGGAGACACAGATGATCTGCTTTGAGAATGCCAAGTGGGCTTACGTCGTAGGCACCGCAATCGCCCTGAAGGAGAAGGCCAAGGATGCCGTAGAGGCCGCCAACTACATCGGCGAGGGTCTGCAGAGCTTCTGCATCCCCGGTTCCGTTGCCGATGACCGCAAGGTAGGTATCGGCCACGGAGAACTGGCAGCCCGCCTGCTCTCCCCCGAGACAAAGTGCTTCGCATTCCTGGCAGGCCACGAGTCATTCGCTGCTGCCGAGGGTGCCATCAAGATTGCACAGATGGCCAACAAGTCAAGACCAGCCGACAAGCCCCTGCGCTGCATACTGAACGGTCTGGGCAAGGATGCCGCCATGATCATCAGCCGCATCAACGGCTTCACCTACGTACAGACCAAGTTCGACTACTTCACCGGCGAACTGAAGATTGTTGACAAAAAGGCCTACAGCAACGGTCCCCGCGCTGCCGTCAACTGCTACGGTGCCGACGATGTCCGCGAGGGCGTGGCCATCATGTGGCACGAGGATGTAGACGTTTCCATCACCGGCAACTCTACCAACCCCACCCGCTTCCAGCATCCCACGGCAGGCACCTACAAGAAGGAGCGCATCCGTGCCGGCAAGGCATACTTCAGCGTAGCATCCGGCGGCGGTACAGGCCGCACGCTGCATCCCGACAACATGGCAGCAGGTCCCGCATCCTACGGCATGACCGACACCTTGGGACGCATGCACTCCGATGCACAGTTCGCAGGTTCCTCTTCTGTTCCCGCCCATGTGGAGATGATGGGCTTCCTCGGCATCGGCAACAACCCCATGGTAGGTTGCTCCGTAGCATGCGCCGTGCAGGCCGACCTGTATCTGAACAAGAAGTAATGCTCCCGCAACGATAACAGATTGCAACAAATACATTACTCCCATAGTCCATGCGGGCTATGGGAGTTTTTGCTATGCATATCGCGTTATAATAGATTGGAAAATCTAAAACTATCGGTTGCACACTTCAAAGTTTCTGATTAACCTTCCTCTAAAGAAAAATGGTTTCTTTATCCTGCCGGTGTAGAAATCTCGCAATTTCTATATACATTTGCATTGGCTGTTAGACTCTATACAAATGACATGATATGAAGATTGCATATTTATCCGATTACTCACCATTGGAAATCAACCGATGGTCGGGAACCCCTTACAATGTTTTCTGTGCCCTGTCTAAGATTCATGAGGTTGTATGGCTGGGGAAAAATCTTATCCGTGGACTTAGATGGCATCATGAATTATCAGGTAGAAAAGAGCGTTTTTTTTCCCGAAGATTATATCGATGAAGAAGGGAATTACTTGTCCAAACTGATTAATGACGGTGCGTATGATATTGTACTTACATCAACCTACCATTTTTGTGCAAGGCTTGACGTTTCTTTACCAGTCATTTTTTTGGGTGATTTGACTTATGACATATATAAGAAATATTTTAAATCTCCTGGGGAATTGATGAAAATGGCACTTTATGTAGTACAACAATGATGCCGGATATTGATGTGCATCCAGAAGAGGAACCAAGCGAAGATTCGCCTTATGAAAATAGTCAATATGAAAATAGCGATACTACAGATTATGATAATAGTGACTTCTATGATAACAGTAACCTCTATGATAATAGTGACGATTACGAGAACTCTGAGAATAATGATGAGTTACATGGTGCTATAGATTCCGGTACTGGTACTGGTACCGACACTGGCACTGGTACCGACACTGGTAGTAGCGTAGCGGTAATAACAGTGGCAAGGGACAAGGGCAGACATCTGCATCCAGAGCGCAATTGCTGGTAGATACTGCCATGAAATACTTAGGTATTAGTGAAAAGGAGAATCCTGAGCAGGTTTTGACATGGTTGAAAACAGCCGGAGTGAAAAATGCCACAATGGGCATGGGATGGTGCGCTGCTTTTGTCTATTCCATGTTCCTTGAAGCTGGCTTAAAATCATATAGCTGTAACTCTGCATCAGTTGCAACGTGGAAGGCTACCTGGGGGAAAGAAGTTAAGACTCCGCAAGTCGGAGATTTGGCTTTTTGGGAAGAATACAGCCATATTGGCATTGTAATTAAAATAGAGGGAGATAAGGTGGTCATTATATCAGGAAACTATTCTGACAAAGTATCAATAGAGAAAAGATTTTCTGCTAGTCATTACAAATTAAAAAGAGGGTTATGAGAAAAATTATGTATTTATCAGCCATACTGCTGATGTTTGCTGTATCTGACGCATGTGCAAAGAAAGTCGAAAGCAACAGGTATTTTTATTATTATAAGCCACATAATTGGAAAAAGCACAGTTCCTGCATTGACGATTCAATGCACTTGCCAATCGACTCAATAAAACATGCCATTGACACAAAAAAGATAGATTACGTTTTCTTTCAAAGCTGTTCTCTGGTTGGCCTGTTATGGAACAGGTACGTACAGGGTGATAAACATGTAGGAGAACAGGAATTGATGTTCAGCTATGATACAGACAACGGAGATATTAGAAAGACGGATGAGATAGATACTCTGCTGACGTACATAAGAGAACAGAACCTTTCGGGCAAGACAAAGATAAAAATACGTGGTTTCGTTCTTTCAGGAAATCGTGGAGTGTATTCTGGCGAATTTCACCGTGTACCGGAGTATGAACAAACGTCAATATTGGATTTGCTATCCCTCTATTACAATCTGTTGCTAATAGAGTCGTATAATGAACATATCTTTGATTATCTTCAGAAACTGGCATGTTATGCTGAAAAAATGATGGTAAGCAACAAACAAATAAAACATCTGCTGAAGGATGAGTATGATATATGGCTAAAACGCATCTGCGAATTGAAATTGATGACAAAGTTTCGGCGTGACATGGATGACGAAGAAATAGAAGAGGCTCTGTGTAAGGACTTCCAATGGATGGACAAGCAATGTCCCGGAAATAAGATAATAATCTGCCCAAAAACACTGGGAGATAAGTTGGCTAAGCTAAAATAACATACCATCAGTGGCCACTTAAGATTCAGGATTGAAGTGCAGGACTTCAATCCTGAATCTTAACAGACATGCATCTGTTGTCTGGATATTTTTTGTACCTTTGCACGGTCAGAGGTTGTCCGTGGATTTGGGGCGATACGTTTCGGACACCGTGATACTGACGCAACTGTTTATTATCACTTAAAATCATCATGTACAAAAAACAACGACAGAATCGCTCGGAGTTCCGTTTCAAACGCTTCGCCAACAAGCCGTATGCCGCATTCGACAGCCTGCACAAACAGGTTGCCATCGGTGTGCTGACCGTTGCCACGCTGGCTACCGCCAATCCTCAGACCATATCCGCACAGACGGAGAGCCACAGGACAGAGCGGGAGACAGAGATGGACGGCATAGAAGTTATAGGAAGCCGAGTGCCGCTGACCCAATCCGAAGCGGCGAGAATTGTTACCGTACTGGATCGCAAGACCATAGAGAATGCGCCGGTACAGAGTGTAAACGACCTTCTGAAGTATGCCGCAGGCGTAGACGTGAGACAACGCGGTGCCATGGGCATACAGACAGACATTTCCATCCGCGGGGGCACATTCGACCAGATGACGATCCTGCTGAACGGCATCAACATCAGCAGCCCCCAGACAGGCCACTATTCGGCTGACTTTCCAGTAGCTTTGGAG
>CAMWRK010000186.1 GCA_947176655.1 uncultured Prevotellaceae bacterium
CGGGGGCGGTTGCTCGCCACTATCGCCGTCATAATCTGCTGCGGCACGTTCTGATAATTGGCCAGAAGCTGTTTGGTGTCCTTGGGCAGACAGTATCCGCCATAGCCGAAGCTCGGGTTATTGTAGTGCGTACCTATACGCGGATCGAGACCGATTCCACGTATGATAGCCGAAGAATCCAGCCCTTTCATCTCCGCATAGGTATCCAGTTCATTGAAGTAGCTGACACGAAGGGCAAGGTATGTATTGGCAAACAATTTCACGGCCTCGGCCTCCTTCATGCCCATGAACAGGCATGGTATGTCCTTTTTCTCCGCACCCTCGCACAGCAGTTCTGCGAATATATGGGCGGCCTCCTCCAAGTCTTTGGCCGCAATGCGCGAGATGGCCTCATTCTGACGTCCGTCCTCATCTTCGGCATTTATCATGCGCGGATGTCCCACTATGATGCGCGACGGGTACAGATTATCATACAGAGCCTTACTCTCACGCAGGAACTCCGGCGAGAAAAGCAGGCGCAGTTTGCGGTCAGACCAGCCGCGGGCATCAAACTGTTCTGCATATTTCACATATAGGCTGCGACAATAACCAACCGGTATTGTAGACTTGATTACCATCGTGGCCTCCGGATTGACATCAAGTACCAGATCTATGACATCTTCGATGTGATGTGTGTCAAAGAAATTCTTTACCGGGTCATAGTTCGTAGGAGCAGCTATGACCACAAAGTCCGCATCGGCATAGGCAGTGGCTCCGTCAAGAGTTGCTGTCAGCCGTAGTTTCTTCTCTGCCAGATACTTCTCTATGTATTCGTCCTGTATTGGCGAAACGCCCCTGTTTATTTTATCTACCTTCTCCGGAACGACATCCACGGCAGTTACCTCGTGATATTGAGCCAGCAGTGTCGCTATGCTCATACCTACGTAGCCGGTACCTGCAACGGCAATCCTCATATTTTTAAAATCCCTCATCTGTAACCTCTTTGTCTGTTTACACTCCTACATTATTATAGATTGGACGCACCGGTATACCTAAGTTCATCTATCACTTTCAGCAGATACTGGCCGTACTGGTTCTTAAGCATGGGTTGCGCCAGCTCGCGCATGCGCTGTTCCGTTATCCACCCCTGACGGTATGCAATACCCTCCAGACAGGCGATCTTAAGTCCCTGACGCTTTTCCAGCACTTCGATATATGTGGAAGCCTCGCTCAAAGAATCGTGCGTGCCGGTGTCCAGCCATGCGAAACCTCTGGCGAGGGTCTGCACCTTCAGTTTGCCACTCTCAAGGAAATGCTGGTTCACTGTCGTGATTTCATATTCTCCACGTGCAGAAGGCTTGATGTTGCGTGCCACCTCTACCACACTGTTCGGATAGAAATACAGCCCCACAACAGCATAGTTGCTCTTGGGAACAACTGGTTTCTCTTCTATGGACAGACAGTTCCCGTAGCGGTCGAACTCGGCAACGCCGTAGCGTTCAGGGTCGTTGACCCAATAACCGAACACTGTAGCCTTTCCTTCTGTCTCAACAGTATGCACGGCCTCGCGCAGCATTCCGGTAAAACCGGCTCCATGAAATATATTGTCACCCAGCACCAGACATACACTGTCTTCTCCTATGAAATCGGCACCTATGGTGAAAGCCTGTGCCAAACCGTCGGGAGAAGGCTGCTCGGCATAAGAGAAAGAAACACCGTAGTCGGAACCGTCGCCAAACAGACGCTGAAATCCTGGCAGATCGTGCGGCGTTGATATTATCAATATCTCTCGGATACCTGCCAGCATCAGCACACTGACGGGATAGTACACCATAGGCTTGTCGTATATCGGCATCAGTTGCTTAGATATCCCCTTCGTTATCGGATACAGGCGCGTGCCGGAACCTCCGGCCAATACAATTCCTTTCATACTGACATGAATTAAGTTTTCCTGTGTAAAGATAAAAAATAATCCTGACAGCGGCAACACTTCGTCGCAGAAACCATCAGGCACGCCTCAGAAGTTCACGTATGCGTGCCTCCACAACGGCTGGCCTCACTCCGAAGCGCGGAGCGAGCAACATATCCACAGGAGCAGACGAGACAAAGCGTTCCACATGTATGTTGTCACGCAGCCGCCGTACAAAGGCGGCTGCAAGTCCGGCATAACTTTCCATAGTAAAGACGAGGAAGTCTCCTTTATTGTGTTCCCATTCCTCGGCTATGCGTGCGCCGCGCAGTATCTGCAACTGATGGAGTTTCAGCGAGGTCACGGGCAAAGCGTTTATCATATCGGCCTCGGCCAGTATGTCGTCCCTGCTCTCGCCTGGCAGACCAAGTATCAGATGTACGGTCACCGGAATGCCGCGTGCATGGCACAATCTGAGAGCCTCCACGGAACTGGCCGCTGAATGTCCTCTGTTGATTCTGACAAGAGTGCGGTCATAGAAGGATTCGCAACCCAGTTCCACAGTCACAGAATAGCCTCTCTCGCGTATGGAATCCAACAGCGACAGGACATCATCGTCCACACAATCCGGACGCGTTGCCACCACCAGTCCTATGACATCTTCCACCGCCAGAGCCTCATCATAACGGCGGCGAAGCACATCCACAGGCGCATAGGTGGACGTGTATGCCTGGAAGTATGCCAGATAGCGCATCCGCGGATACTTGTTGCGAAAAAAGTCCTTACCAGCTTCGATCTGTTCGGCAATCGAGGAATGACGGCGGCAATACTGCGGATTGAACGATTCGCACAGGCAGAAACTGCATCCGCCGCGCCCTACCCTCCCGTCACGATTGGGACAGGTAAAGCCACCGTCTATCATTATCTTCTGGAGTTTCACATCCACAGCCATCCAACGCAACGTCTACAATACCGCAGCTACGGTATCAGTCCTCTCGCTGACAGTGCCGGCGGCAACGGTGTCTGGCGAAACGGCTTTGCTTTCCGGAACCTTCTGTACACTGTCACCGCGCGCTGCGCCACTGTTGTGCGTCGAATCGTTGTCCTCGGTCCCGGCACGCTTCTTGTAAAAAGCCGTGCTCGGGTTATCGCGACAACCTTCAGGCATGTTCAGGAAAAACTCATAGGCGCGATAGCGTCCGCCGCATGCCTGGAATATATTGTTGGCAAAAAGAATATCCGTTATCCCGTGCTCACGCACATAGTCCTTCATGTTGTGGATAAAGTAACGTCCGTCCACCACATGTATTTCATTGAACGAATAAAATAAATAACCGGGCAGGGCATTGCCGTAACTGTCTTTCAGTATCAGCAGACGCCTGTCATTGTCCACCACGGTACGCACCTGCGTCAGTTTGGTATCACCGCCCATGAAGGTACTGTAAGCCATGGAACTGCCGTCGCGGAATTTCTTGAAGTAGCTTTCCTTGTGAGGACGGCCTACCGCCGTAATCTGATAATCGGCATCTATGGTATAGTTCTCGAACGTCGCCTCATAGACAGCCTTTACAGGCTCATAGTATATGAAGTCCTCTGGAGCGTTCTTGACAGATATATCCTTGGAATATCCGTACATTGAACCGACGAACCTGCGCACTGTATCAGGCTGATAATACCCATCCTCGTCCAAATCACGGAAAGACACTCCCGCAACCTCGGCAAACTTGCGCGCGGCATAATATGCACCCAGCGGAGACCAATGGTGATCCGTTCTCAGATATATGTCCTCGCCTGCATGGCTTCCGAGCACCGTATATATGTCTACCGCCTGCACTGTACTATCCAAATGGCTGTATATGTTACGTATAGTGGCGGACTGGTCACGACTCATCTTGCTGACCTTCTCCGGCATATAGAACGCCGCCGCCGAAGGCACTATCATACAGTAGACATTGACTTCGGGAAAGGCCGACTTGTATTTGTTACATACCTCTGCATAACGTGTACCTGCTTTAGGTCCGCCGCCAAAACACATCAAAGCACGTACGTTCTCGTCCTTGCCGACAATGACAATACCGGCATTTGCCACCTTTGCCTTTTCGTCCGCCGTAAGTTTGTTGACATATCCGTCCGGATGACGCTCATCAATGCCGGCGGAATCTGTTGCGGCGGCATCTGCAAGTTCCTCACCATCAAAATCCTCCATACCGTCCGTGGAAGCATGGAAAGTGACATTGTCGTCCCCCACTTTCAGTTTCATCATGTCCTTGACCAACATGGACAGAGTCATGAAATCGTCACGGAAAGGCTGCGAGTCCGAGAACCATACACTCACGGCATCGGCAAAAGCTCCGTCCCAAAGGCTGTCGGCTGTGAAAGCCGGGAATGTTGCCAGTTCACGCTTCTCGAGTTCGGAATAGCGCGTGCGCGGAAATGTGTCGAATATCACAGCAAAGATGGCAAAGACGGAGGCCACCAGCGTCAGGTATATCTTATCATGCTTCATTGTCACAAGGCTTCAGAATCGGGTGTATATAAAAGGATTGTTGGTTTCTCCTATCAACAGTGCCACGCTGAGCAGCATTATTATCACGGAAAGTACTGAGCGCGTCACCAAAACGGCGTTGTGCATCAGGCGGCTGTCCTCTCCGGCCATTTTCGCCAAAGTGTCGTAACACCACTGCCTTACAGG
>CAMWRK010000187.1 GCA_947176655.1 uncultured Prevotellaceae bacterium
ATGCTCTGCTGATAACTGCTGCCATACTTGGTAAGTGTATCAAGGAACAATTCGCCCTTGCCATTGTAACCAAAAAACTGTTCGCGTCTAATCTGTTCTTTGAATGCATCAAAAGCTCCGCTGACGGCAAGGCATTCCAAACCGCTGCGTTTGACGGAAGACATGGGAACGCGCTGAACAAAATCGAAAATGTCCTTGTACGGACCATTTTTCTCCCTTTCATTCACAATAGCCTCAGCAGCTGCCGCTCCCAATCCTTTGATGGCCATAAGACCGAAGCGTATCTGCGACTTGGCATTGACGCCGAAATTGGAATGCGATTCGTTTACATCGGGACCGAGAACCTCAATCTTCAACGAACGGCACTCGTCCAGAAGTTTTGTAATTTCCTTGATGTCATCCTTACGGCGGGTCAGCAAGGCCGCCATAAATTCTGCCGGATAATGCGCCTTGAGGTATGCTGTCTGATATGCCACCCACGAATAACAAGCTGCATGTGACTTGTTGAAAGCATAAGAGGCGAATTTCTCCCAGTCGCCCCATATCTTCTCCAGAACTTTAGGATCATGTCCGTTACGCACACCGCCTTCGATGAACTTGGGCTTCATGGCATCGACGATGTCCTTCTTCTTCTTACCCATAGCCTTGCGGAGAGCATCGCTTTCGCCTCGCGTGAAATCTGCCAGCAAACGGCTCAAAAGCATGACCTGCTCCTGATAGACAGTAATACCATAGGTATCTTTCAGATATTTCTCCATAACGGGAATATCGTACTTGATTTCCTCCTGCCCGTTCTTTCGCGCTATGAACGACGGTATATAGTCCATCGGGCCGGGACGGTACAAGGCATTCATGGCAATGAGATCCTCGAATACGGTAGGACGCAACTCCTTCAGGTACTTCTGCATGCCAGCCGATTCGAACTGGAATGTTCCTATCGTGCGCCCTTCCTGATACAGTTTGTATGTCAGTTCATCGTCTATCGGAAGCGTATCTGGATCTATGTCTATTCCATGAGCCTCCTTTATGACCCGGCAAGCCTCTTTCATCTCAGACAGCGTCTTCAGGCCGAGAAAGTCCATTTTGATGAGTCCTGTGGATTCTATGACATGGCCATCATATTGAGTAACGGCAGTTTTCTGTCCCGGGAAATCAGGGTCATCGGCTGTACTTACAGGCACATGCTCCGATATGGGGTCGCGGCAGATGATGAAGCCGCAGGCATGGATGCCGGTACCTCTTATATTCCCCTCAAGCATACGGGCGTACTTTATCGTATTGGCCAGAACTGGATCCGAACTGGCTTCCGCCTGTTGCAGTTCAACAGTACATTTGATAGCATTGGGGAGGTTCATCTTCAGATCCTTGCCATCAAGGCTGAGTCTGTCCGGAATGGCCTTGCATAACGCATTAGCCTTGTCCAGAGGGAGTTTCTCTATTCTGGCGACATCCTTGATACTGTTTTTGGTCGCCATAGTAGAGTATGTGATGATATGAGCACAATTTTCCTTGCCGTACTTGTCCATTACCCACTGCAATACTCTGCCGCGGCCATCATCGTCAAAGTCTGTATCTATATCGGGCAGCGAGATACGGTCCGGATTCAGGAAACGTTCAAACAGAAGGTCATATTTAAGCGGATCCAGACGGGTGATACCAAGGCAATAAGCCACCACGCTACCGGCAGCAGAACCACGTCCGGGACCTACCCACACACCGAGCTCATTGCGTGCCGAATTGATAAAATCTTGCACAATGAGGAAATAACCAGGGAAACCCATCGTCTTCATTATGTGGAGTTCAAAGCGGATACGGTCGTCTACCTCCTTTGACAGGTTCTCGCCATACAGTTTGCGTGCTCCCTCGTAAGCCAGATGCCCGAGATAGTCGGCCTCGAACTTTATTCGGTACAACTTGTCCGGTCCGCCCAGTTTGGCGATTTTCTTTTCGCCATCCTCGCGTGGCATAGGATTTTCCCCGTTCTCGTCACTGGTAAATTCCCGGAAGAGGTCTTCGTCAGTAAAACGCTCCCGCCATTGTTCCTCCGTACCGAACTCGGCAGGTATCGGAAAGAAAGGCATAATTGGGTTCGAATCGAGGCCGTACACCTCCACCTTATCTAGAATCTCCGCAGTATTGGCCAGCACTTCAGGCATATCGGCAAAGACCTCGTTCATTTCCTCTCGGGTCTTGAACCATTCCTGCTTGGTATAGAGCATTCTGGTGGGATCATTCAGATCCTTATTCGTGGACAGGCACAGCAGATGATCATGCGCCTCGGCATTCTCCTCATCGACAAAATGCGAGTCATTCGTGGCAATCACCTTTATGCCATGCTTGCGTCCAAGTTCCACAAGCACGGGATTCACCTTTTGCTGCAATTCGTAAGTCTCACGGTTTGCTCTTTGACGAGGGTCGCGTACCTTATGCCGCTGGACCTCCAGATAGTAGTCTTCGCCCCAGATATTCTTGAACCAAAGTATGGCTTCTTCGGCAGCGGCAAAGTCTCCGGCCAAAATCTTTTTGGGGATTTCGCCGCCAAGACATGCCGAGGAGATTATCAGCCCCTCATGAAACTGAGCCAGATCCCGGTGGTCTGTACGCGGACGCATGTAATATCCGTCCACCCAGGAACGGCTTACCAACTTTATCAAATTCCTGTATCCGGTCTCATTCTTGGCAAGAACCACCAGATGCCATCCGCTCTGATCTTGCTTGGTCTCACGCAGTGACTTGTCTCCGCGACGGGCGACATACATCTCGCATCCGAAAATCGGTTTGAACGGCTCCAGTCCATCTTTCTTACGCTTACCGTTGACCTTGGCACAGTAGTCGAAAAAATCCTTTATGCCAAACATATTGCCATGGTCAGTAACCGCCATTCCACGCATTCCGTTTGCAATGGCCTTGTCTACGAGACGCGGTATGCTGGCTTGTCCGTCCAGTAGCGAATATTGGGTATGAACATGAAGATGAACGAAATCTTCCATAATCTGCCGGGATGCCTTTATCCATTTTTTATGGCATAAAGGTAAGGCAATTTCTTCTGCCGGCACCGGCATGAGCGTATTTTTTCGCACTAATTGTCAAAAAAAACAAAGCCTGATATACATAATCCCCATAAATTTGTATCTTTGTACGTAAAACTAATTAAATCATGGGCAAAAGACTACGCAAACTGAAGAAAATACGCCTGCACCACGAAGGCACGCATACACTGATTCTGGCTTTCATAGCCTTTGTCGCGCTGAATGTACCGGCATACATGCTGGCCATGCCGACTTGTCCATCGGTAAGCTACATTTTTGCCGGCATAACGCTGGTTATTTTCCTTCTTATAGTCAATTTCTTCCGCTGCCCAATCCGCCATTATGAAGAGGATTGCACACAAGGACTTATCATAGCCCCGGCAGACGGTAAAGTGGTTGTAATAGAAGAAGTTGAGGAAAACGAGTATTTCCACGACCGCAGACTTATGGTAAGCATCTTCATGAGCCTTTTCAACGTGCACGCAAACTGGGTACCGTGCGACGGACAGGTCAAACTGGTACGCCACCACAACGGTCGTTTCAAAGCGGCATGGCTTCCAAAAGCCAGCATTGAGAACGAGCGCAGCACCATCGTTATCACCACACCGGAAGGACAGGACATACTCGTCAGACAAGTGGCCGGTGCCATGGCACGACGCATTGTCACCTACCTGCAGGAAGGGGATGCCTGCGAGATTGACGAGCACATGGGATTCATCAAATTCGGTAGCCGTGTAGACCTATACTTACCCCTTGGCACGAAAGTCAACGTGAAACTCGGACAACGTACCACAGGCAACGAAACAGTTATCGCCAAACTCTCATAATGAAGAAACATATTCCGAACATCATCACCTGTTGCAACCTCATCTGTGGTTGCACAGCAGTAAGTGCGGCATTCATGTTGCCGTTGCCCATAAACTATTTCCTTGCAATCGTATTTATCTTGTCTGGTGCCGTATTTGACTTTTTCGACGGCATGGCAGCCCGTGCTCTCGGTGTCTCTTCACCCATGGGACTGGAACTCGACTCACTTGCCGATGTCATCACATTCGGTGTTGCTCCGTCGGCAATGCTGTTCCGTCTGTTCACCGAAGTACAATATCCGGAATTCATGGAGCCATTGCGCGGCATTATGCCGTACACAGCCTTCATAACGGCTGCCTTTTCTGCCCTGCGCCTGGCCAAGTTCAACCTTGACAAACGTCAGACGACATCTTTCATCGGCCTGCCTACACCAGCAAACGCCCTGTTCTGGGGCAGTCTCATTGTCGGCCAACACGCATTCCTTGTCAGCGGCAAGTTCAACGCCCTGTTCCTTTTCCTGTTCATGATGCTGTTCTGCTTCCTGCTGGTTGCCGAGTTGCCGCTCTTTGCATTGAAATTCAAGAACCTGTCATGGGCAGACAACAAAATCAAATACATTTTCCTACTCGGATGCCTGCCATGCTTCCTGTTAGCGGAAAGTTGTTTTGCCGGCATCATACTTTGGTACGTCACGCTATCCATC
>CAMWRK010000188.1 GCA_947176655.1 uncultured Prevotellaceae bacterium
CGACAATATCAATAAGATCACTTTTGTCTTGAGTGTCCTGCATTTCCTTGTCTGAATATGTCGGCATCGTATAAACGAACGAAAGTTTGGAACCATAATATTGTGGTAAGGCGTCCGATTCGAGCGCCGATGACGGACTTACCGCGACAAAAGAATGCTCATGCTTCGGAAACCAATATTGAGTACCGTCATAACACCAGGCTCCGTCGCGATTGGCAACTGAAGTTTTGTTGAAAATCACAACGGGGGCACTCGTGTTAGACGAGAATTTCATGTCACCGTAAACTGAAAATTCATCAATGACGGTGGTCATAGCACGCGATTTGGCATTCACGTCAAACGACATTTCGACACCCCTGTCATCCTCCGGCTCATAAACGGAGTCAGAGCTGCACGAAGTGAAGCACAACATGCAGCAAATAATGAGCATGTTTATTTGAAGTGGATTGTATTTCATATTGAAACTTATTCTGATTGCTGTTGTATTTGGCTGTCTATAAATAATTTATGGACTGATGTAGCTCATGATTTATCAGCAGGTCCTGACAAGTCACAATTATCCGTTTACAAAGGTATGAATTATTTTTGAGATACCGAAATCAGAATCCACAAAATAATAAAAAGATTGCAGAGAACGCAAATAGAGAACGCGAATAGCACCTCTATGAAAGCCTCAACCGCGACAACCGGATATACCTTATACATTATATAATATTAATATGCCGCTGTCCCAATCCCTATATATATGAACAGGCAGGCATGATGGAGGGCACTTCTGTAATGATATTTCAATATGCTTCCGGCCATCCACAGAAGGAGCGAAACGCTCTCTCCAATGCCTCTTCACGGTATCCAAAACGCGTCCTCGTGATGCCCCGGTTCAGACACCGTGGTCTTAAGCGTTAAGACCATCGGTCTTCGCGCTTAAGACCACGGTCTTTCGACCCGAAGACCGCGGTGTCTGTGACGAGGGTATTCGAGATGCCTGCCACAGGAGGACGTAACGCAACATTCCCGTGTCCGCACGGCATGGCCAGACATCACAATAACAGTCTGCAATACAATAAAATACGAATAGAGCAACACAACAGACAAGACAGACACTGAGCATTGGATTCCCGCACTTTCCGTCACACCTTCTCATGTTCTGCATACAACCCCTAACCTTTGCACTGAGGGCATCGGCTCCATCCTGCCAACCACAACGCTGACGTGTAATATTTTTTCAACAGGACATTAGTGCCATCCCCACTCCATGGTTACTGAGCCAAAACAAGTATTTTCATGGCCTAATGGACATTTTCTTTGTTCCGAACAAATATCTGCTGAAACTATGTCCACAGGCAAGAGAAAATAATCCTGATGACTGACTTATTCAGGCAAAAATGCTAACTTTGTACATGGAACAATCTTCAGAAAAGCAGGACAAAGCATGAACAACAGGCATATAAGGACAGGCTTTGTAGCCGGTCTGACATTGTGGACGGCTCAGATTTACGCCCAGACAAGACCAAACATAGTTCTCTTCATGGTCGACGACATGGGGTGGCAAGACACCTCTCTCCCACTCTATGGGAAAGAGAATCCCCTGAACAGCCGTTTCCACACTCCAAACATAGAACGGCTGGCATCAATGGGAGCCAAATTCACGCAGGCTTACGCCAATTCCATATCCTCGCCATCGCGCTGCTCGCTGATGACCGGCATGAACCAGTGCCGGCACCGTGTGACAAACTGGACGTTGCGGCTCAACCAGATGACGGACGAGAAGAACGACGAGGTTTGTGTTCCAGACTGGAACTACAACGGGATACAGCCCGTGGAGGGGATAGGAAATGCGGCCTATGCAACTTCCTTCGTACAACTGTTGCAACGCAATGGCTATCATACCATTCATGTGGGCAAAGCCCATTTCGGTGCACAGCAGACACCTGCAGAGAACCCCAGGACATTCGGCTTTGATGTCAACATTGCAGGCCATGCAGCAGGCGGGCCGGCCTCATATCTTGGGGAAGACCACTATGGCATGGACGGTTATCACGGCAAGAACGCAGCATTCGGCATCCCTGACCTCGAAGTCTACTGGGACAAGAATGTCTTTGCCACCGAGGCACTTACCCAAGAAGCACTGAAGGCACTGGAACAATGCCGCCTGTCGGAGAAACCTTTTTATCTGTACATGTCGCACTATGCTGTCCACATCCCCCTGGACAAGGATACAAGATTCTACGACAGGTATCGCGCCGAAGGGCTTGACGACACGGAAGCACGCTATGCCGCCCTGGTAGAGGGTGTGGACAAGAGCCTCGGCGACCTGCTGGACTATCTGGAAAGGGAGAAACTGGCGGACAACACAATAATAATATTCATGTCGGACAACGGCGGGCTGGACTACGGCGCACGTGGTGCGGCTCCGGAGGGACGCCACAACTGGCCACTGAGATCCGGAAAAGGGTCTGCGTTCGAAGGCGGTGTGCGCGAGCCGATGATTGTCTGTTGGAAAGGAAAGGTCAGTCCCGGCACGGTCATCGACGATTACCTGATCATAGAGGACTTCTACCCCAGCATCCTGGAAATGGCCGGAATAAAGGGCTACAAGTCACAGGTGCCACAAGCCATAGACGGGCGCAGCTTCGTGCCGTTTCTCGAAGGCCGCAACAGGGGCAACAACAAACGCATGCTTGTATGGAACACCCCACACACATGGTTGCCGACAGGATTCCAGGACAAACCAGACACGCCGGACAGCATCCGCAAGGGCTACGGGCAGACATGTGCCATACGCCAAGGCGACTGGAAACTGATTTACTATTACAATACAGGCTGGAAAGGGCTGTATAACCTAAGGAACGACATACGCGAGGACCATAATGTCGCGGCAGAACACCCAGCGATAGTCAGACGACTGAGCAAGGCTCTTGGAAAATATCTGCGCGATGCCGATGCCCAGCGTCCAACGTTCAAGGCAGACGGCAAGCCATGTCCATGGCCTGACGAAATATAGGCAAATCCAAGTCTCATACACTGCCGCCACGTGCCGATACGTCAGTGCAACATGGACTCGTACTCGGAGACAGCACGGCGGAATAATCCGACGGCCTCCTCCATAGTACAGCGCATGCGACCTCCGGCAGCATTCTTGTGTCCGCCGCCGCCAAAAAAGCGTGCCGACATTTCGTTGCACGGGAAATCATCGACACTTCGCAACGAGAACTTGACATACTCCGGATGCTCTGTGTCCTCGCTGATGAAGGCAGAAAGGCGCATGCCGCGAATCTGCAAAGGCATGTTGACTATGCCCTCAGTATCCCCGTTCTTCACACCAAGCGTGCGGCGCTCTTTGTTGGTAAGGGTAATGAGGGAGGTGTTCATGCCAGGAAGCAGTTCCATCTTGGCATAGAGCAGATAGCCTACCAGACGCATACGGTTTGGCGAGTAGGTCCAGAATACCTTTCTGTAAATACGGTCCTTGTCTATGCCACGCGCAAGCAGCATGCTGATGCACTCGTATATGACACTGCGTGCGGAAGCGTATGTGAAAGCTCCCGTGTCGGTCATCATTCCTGTGTAAAGGCAAGTGGCCTCGGCCTTGGACATGTCACCGACACGCCCAAGCAGGCACGCCAGGTGGCAGAGAACCTCGCAGGTGGCACACATCTCCGGACGTGAAACCTGAATATTGCAGAAGCCCGGCATAGGGGCGATGTGATGGTCTACCATCACCATGAAAGGCCCGTTGCCGGAGTGGGCCATGCCGTCGCACTCGGAGACAACCGGCCCCATCCCCAATGCTCTGGACGGCTCGCCCATGTCGCACACCCACACGAGGTCGGCGGTGCGAAGCAGAGTGTCGGCCTCGTCAGGCGACTTGTCGTAACGCAACACCTCCGACGCACCTGGCATCCACTGGAGAAAGTCAGGAAAACGCGTAGGCACCACCACACGGCACTCCTTGCCCAACGACTTCATCCATGCCGCCACGGCAAGCGTGCTGCCCATGGCATCGCCATCGGGATTGACATGACACACACAGGCCACACGTGCAGCCTTTTCTATCTTTTCCTGCAAAACATGCAGCTGTTCGTCGTTCAAAAGCTTCTCCATAGTGGAAGCAAAAGTACAAAAATAAAACGACATAACCTCGTACAACGTTTTGTTTTACGCCCGCTTCTTCGTAACTTTGCAGATTATAAGCTACAAAAAACAAGCAGTCACACAATGGAAAAACAGGATCTCAGAATAGTATACATGGGTACGCCGGACTTTGCCGTACCAACGCTGGAACGCCTCATCAATGACGGATACAATGTAGCAGGCGTAATAACCATGCCCGACAAACCTGTCGGACGGCATCAGAGCCAGTTGCAGGCTTCGCCGGTGAAGGAGTGCGCCATCAGACACGGCATTCCAGTGCTTCAGCCCGACAAACTGAAGGACGAGACTTTCCTGGAGTAACTGCGCCGGCTGAATGCCGACCTGCAGATAGTCGTTGCCTTCCGAATGTTGCCGGAGGCCGTATGGGCGATGCCACGAC
>CAMWRK010000189.1 GCA_947176655.1 uncultured Prevotellaceae bacterium
GGGTGGTGAACAGCCGTTGGATGTGTCCGCCTGCAACCATGTCGCTGACTGGGAGATGAAGCAGCTGCCCATCGTCGACAATGGCGATGGTGTCGCACATCTGCAAGGCTACATCAAGTTCGTGAGTGGAGAAAAGGATACATTTGCCTCTGTCGTGAGCAAGGGACTGAAGCAAAGACACCAGTTCGTAACGGTTGGGCATGTCCAGAAACGATGTAGGTTCGTCGAGCAACATGACCGGTGTGTCCTGAGCCAGTGCACGGGCAATCATGATGCGCTGGCATTCGCCGTCACTCATGGTATCCATGGTGCGCCGGGCATAGCTCTCCATTCCCACAGAACGTATGGACTCCATGACTATATCGCGGTCAACAGGCTGCATGCGTCCTATCCAGTTGGTATATGGAGCACGTCCCATTGCCACGACATCCTCACAGCGGAAGTTGGGAATGCGTATGCGCTCCGTGGTGACGAAAGCAAGCATCCTTGCCTGTTCCTGACAGGACATACGGTCAAGTTCCAATCCATTAAGCAGAACCTTTCCTGAATAATCGGAATGCAGGCCGGCAAGGGCACGAAGCAATGTAGACTTTCCTGCCCCGTTACGACCTATAAGTGCGGTCAGCTGTCCGGCGGAGAATGAGGCATTGACATTTCCAAGAAGCGGACGGGAAGCATAACCGACAGAGAAATCCTTGAGACGTATCATACATTAACATACTTATTGGAGAGAACCACCCATACAATGACTGGTATTCCGAGAAGCGCGGTAATGGCATTGACAGGCAGTACAAATGACTTGGAAACAAGATCGCAGAACAGCAGGACTGAAGCGCCGGAAAGCATGGAACCGGGAACAAGGACACGATGGTCGCTGCTGTCAAACAGTATGCGTGTCACATGCGGCATGGCCATTCCTATGAAACCTATGGGGCCGAAAAATGCCGTGACTGTTCCGGCAAGCAATGTCGTAGAGAAAAAAAGCATGGTGCGCGAACGTCCGACATTCAGTCCCATCGTGATGGCATATTCCTCGCCGAACAGCAAAAGATTGAGCGGCTTAACGGTCATGACTGCAACCAGCAGACCGAAAATCACAGCCGGGACAAAGAGATACAACTGAACCACAGTCACATCGCCGAGAGATCCCATAGTCCATAAAATGAAAGCCTTGAGCGATTCCTCCTTACTCAGGTATTGCAGAATCTGTACTACGGCTCCCACACCAGAGGAAAACATCATGCCGAGGATAAGGATAACCATAATATCCTTGATGCGGTGCCCGACGATGGCAATAACAGCAAGTACGGCAGCAGCTCCTGCCCATGCGGATCCGACAATGCCGAAAGAGGCCAAAGCCGCAGACATGCCGAGCAACGGTGCGCCAAGTATGAAGAGTGCCACGCCCAGACTTGCACCAGAACTGATGCCGAGTACATATGGGCCGGCAAGCGGATTGCGGAAAAGTGTCTGCATCTGCAGACCGCTCACGGACAGGGCTGTACCGGCCAGGAGTGCCGCGAGCGCCTTGACAAGACGTATATTAAGTATGATCTTGGCTGTACTCCGAGGGCAATCTCCACCGGTAAGCACATTCCAAACATCGGACAACGGAACATATACCGCCCCGACAGCCAGGTCGACAAAGAAAAGACCGAATGTCAGCACTGTCAGCATGACGAATAGCAGTGGTATGCGCGAATACATTTACTTCAACTGTTTATAGTACACGAAATCTTCGTCTATGAGTTCCGGATGGAGTATCTTTACGAGGTCGCGCAGAAGGACATCCGGATTGACTATGGCAGATTCATAATAGTCATTGCCTCCGCTGGCATTGACACGTCTGTTGTTGTTATAGACATAACCGTTGAGGAAACAACGTGTGTCAGTAAACCTCGGGCAGGCATTTCCAAGTTCCGCCAATGAATTGGCGTTGCCTACATTAAGCCACATATCGGCATTGGAGGTAAGCAGATAAGCCTCTTCGATATCTATGGGCACTGAGGCATTGCCCGTGTTCTTTTTGTATATGCAGTCGCCGCCGGCATCGGTCACGAGCCTGGCAACGTAGCTCTGTGCTGATGGCATGAACCAGGCATCGCCGTAGGGGATATTGAACATGACAGACGGTGCATCGAGAACTGTCTCTGCCACCATCTTTCTGAGAGCCTCATACCTTACGGCAATGTCGCCAAAGGCCTCCTCCCCCTTTTCGCGCATGCCCACAACCTCTGAGATAAGCACAAGCCATTCGGCCTTGCCCAGGGGAGACTCCTCCAGATAGTCTCCAATATATATATAGGGTATACCCAGTTCGTGCAGTTTGCTCTCCATCGGACTCGCACAGTTCACACCATACAACAGTACGATGTCGGGTGCGAGGGCAAGAATGCGTTCGTAATTCACATTGCCGTCATAGCCCACATCCCCCACTCTGCCACTGCGTGCATGTATGTTGGCGTTGAAAATATAACCAAGCCCAGACACGCCAGCCACTCTGCTGACGGCATCCACGGCATCGAGCATGGCAACATGGGTAGACGACATAGCTATGATGCGTTCCGCATCACCGTGGAGCACCTGTCCGGAAAAGCCGTCCGGAACATCCTCGCCCTCACGGGCTATGAAAAGCTGTGTGGTTATACTATCCGCACCTTGCCACGGGTTCTGCACCGTGACAAGTACACTTTTTCTGTCCTCGGCTCCCTTAATGCAAAATCCGGCAGCGTACCCTGGAGTATAGATCACACGGTCAAAGTCTTCACATCCACAAGGTTCTCTACCTCCGCACGAAACGAACAACACGACCAGAAGCTGGATAAACAAAGAATAGTATGTTTTCATTAGTCAGTCAACATTTAAGTGCCGCGAGAAATGCGTCGTAGTTTTGCTCCACACGCGCCAACTGGTAAGGTTTCAGCGTCAGCGAAAAAGTCCCACGCACCTCGTCCAGGCCGAACGACAGCCTCATCAAGGCGGCAACTGCGAAACTCTGTTCATCACCGCGCTTCATCAGGAAATGGCATGTACGTACAAGCAATGCCCTGTCATGCTCCACATAACGCAACGCCTTCAGCAAAACAAAGGCACAAGGCCGGCTCTGCACCTGCAAAAGATAGGGAATCCAACAGGAGAATTCCATCAGTCCGCACTGGACAAGCAGACGTTCCACATCGGCAGGAGACTCAAACAATGGCAGCAATGCCAGCAATGCCTTGCGACGGTCTGTATCCGTCATGGCCTCGCATACGGAGACGAACACATCGTCCCAGACGCCGCCTCCGGAAACCATCCCGGCTGACACCGGCAGGCCGTCGCGCGCGAGCCTGGCTACCAGAGCCTTCAGCAGAGTGCCGAGATATGCTTTCCTGTCAGAAAGAAACATGCTTCGGAAAAGCGTCCAATACACATCCTGCTCCGCCTCCACCAGCAAGCAGTCGCCAAGCAGCTGCCCTGCGGATCTGAACCTGGCGTTACTCAGGCCATCAAGATAGGAAAGCAACGCATCAGCATCCGTCAACAGAACCTGTATCTTTCTCGTATCAACTATCATCTGACTTCATCTATT
Source organism: uncultured Prevotellaceae bacterium (assembly GCA_947176655.1). Classification (GTDB taxonomy): domain Bacteria; phylum Bacteroidota; class Bacteroidia; order Bacteroidales; family Bacteroidaceae; genus Physcousia. The sequence goes on from CAMWRK010000189.1 coordinate 3,572, forward strand.
CGGGCATCCCGCCAACGGAACACGCAATTTTACTGCTACTCCAGAATTTGCAGACCGCGGATTTTATCGCTCTCACGGATACCGTGCCTTATCTCTATCATCACGCCATCACTGAGCCCTGTCTCGACATAGGTGCGTGTATAGGTCTTCTTGCCACCATTGTCCTGTACTATATAGACAAAAGTCGAATCGCCGAGAAATTCTATCGTGCTCTCTGGCACAGCAAGCACGTTGTCTGCCTCCGCAAGCACTATCTCGGCATTGGCACTGTACCCGGAACGCATCTGCACACTGTCCTTCAGAACCACAGAGGCCTTTATCTCAAACTGGTTTGCACCATTGCTTTGTAGTGCCTTGGGCGATATATACTCGAGGCACGCATCGAAATGAAGATTCTGCAATGCACCTATTGTTATAGTCATAGGCATACCGGCATGGACACGCCCCACTTCGCTCTCATCTATATTGCCACGGAATATCAGGTCATTCATATTGGCGACACTCGCTATGGTTGTACCGTCATTGAATGTATTGCTCAGAATGACTGAATTGCCGACTTTTACCGGAACATCCAGAATAAGGCCTGAGATTGTCGAACGTATGAGCGTACTGCTGGCATTGGCGTTGCTGCGCGAAATACCCTCGCTGACCACAAGAAGGGCATCCTCTGCCGCAGCCATTTCCTCGCCGGCCTGCCTATACTGCTGATGCGCCTTATCATACTCGGATGCGCTTATCATCTTCTTCTCATAAAGGTGCTTCTTCCTGTCATAGTCCGTCTGTGCCTGTTCAAGGTTTATTCCGGCCAGACGCACACGGCTTTGGGCTGATGTCAGTTGGCTCATTTCAGGAATAACCTTAACCTTGGCAATCACCTCTCCAGCCGCGACATGTTCTCCGGCCTCTTTGTATATTTCGGAGATGATGCCGCTTATCTGCGGTTTTACAT
>CAMWRK010000190.1 GCA_947176655.1 uncultured Prevotellaceae bacterium
GTAAGATCGTCGGCAGCGTCTGATGTGTATAAGAAACAGATGCCGTTGAGTGTCATCCCGAGCATGGAGCGCAGGAGGTTGGCCATGGGATTGTTGGTGCCGCATGACAGAGCCGCGTCCATGCGGGGCAACATGACTTTCAGTCTTTCCTGGTTCAGCAGCTTGGCATTCATCTGTTTTTCCAGTTCTGTTGCAACGGCTCCGAGCTTGTATGCGAGTGAATCTATGCCTTCGTCGGCAAGGAATTGCAGCCGCATGTCACCGGCATTGGCACGTGCCAGTATGCTGTCCTCGCTTGTCTTGAATTCGATGTCTATGTCCAGCGGATAGTATATGGTGTCGCGTGTGGCCAGTTCCATGCTGTGTATGCTGCCGTCTAAACGGTACACCTGCTTCATGTCTGTCTGTCCGTCCAGACTGAACATCATGGAGGCCACCAGTGAGTCGCGCCCTATGCCAAGGGCATGGAAGTTTATCCTGTTCACCGCGAGAGAGAAATCGGCCTCCGTGGCTTTCCGTCCGATGTTTATGCCGGCACAGGCATTGGTCATGACGATGTCATTGTCACAGGTCAGTTCGAGAGTGGCTCTGCCGCGTTTCAGCAGGGCCGCCAGTCTTGCGTTGTCTATGTCCAGTGTCTTGTATCTGAGGTGCTTCAGGCTTATCTCGCCTTTCAGTCCTGTCGCTTTGGAGTACGGGTCGGTGCCGTGTCCCTTGATCGAGGCCGAGAGTGTGAGATTGCCGATGCTGTCTCCGGGCATGAAATCGTGCATGTCAATGTCGCGGACAGACAGTTTTGCCCCGTATGCCGTGTTGTTGAGGTCAATGCCGCCTTTTACGTGCACACTGCCTTTTCCGCGTCTCAGTATGGCATCCGCCTGGTATGAATTGCCTTTGACACGAGTGTCGGCAGACAGGGTCATGCTTGGGATGCGTATGCCTGACAGGCCGGCGTAGCGTCGCACGAAGTCCAGATTCATTGTCTTGACATTCCATACTAATTGTCCCCGTCTGTCATCATTGTTGTCTAAGTCGGCAATATATCCGTCGGCAGCTATGTCTGCTACCGTCGGCATGCTCAGATGCACTGTGTCTACGGCAATGGAGTCCATGTTGCCCTGTACGGATATTTCTGCTTTCAAAGGCAGTGCCGGGTAGAATTTTTCTATGCCCTCAGGCAGAAAGGCTCCGGCAATGCCGAGAATGTCCGTATGTGACAGGGATGCCTTGATATTGGCGGCCATGTTTGTGCCGGCTCCTGGCGTAAAAGCATTGAAATCAAGATGTATGTCGCCGCTGACGAAACTGCGTTGTCCCTCCTCCGTGCCTGTGTGTATGTAAAATGACGGAAGTGTCACTCCGACACTGTCTATTCTTGTCCCGCTGAGGCGGAACGCGGTACTCGGTATGGGAATTTCGCTTCTTGTTCCCGATACATCCGTCATTGACAGCAGCAATGAGTCGATGTTGACTTTCAGGGATGCCACACTGTAAGTGGCTTTCTCCAGATTGATGTCTCCACCGGAAATACGTGCGGAGTTTATTCCTGTGATTACTGAAAGTGTGTCGCCTATAGTATGGAAGGACACATGGCTGTTGTATATATCCACCTGCCCAACACGTATTGCCCATGGCAACGGAGTACTCTCGGTAGTATCTGTGATTGTCGTGTCGCGCATACTGATGTCCAGAATGCATTCGCTGATGGATGCTCCGCTCAATATGGCCATCCTTTTTTTCAGATCCGTGTCCTCGCGGTCGATATGCAGTTCTCCAATGCGCCCGGCGATGCTTGTCTGTGGAATCAGGTCTATGGAGTTGAATACGCCTTTTTTTAGGTCTATGGCTTCTATGCCGACCTGATGTCTTAAAATATTGCCGAAATCCAAGTCTATGACAACCGCCGCCGTGTGCAGTACTGTGTCATTTCCCAATGTCGCCGTCAGGTTTTCCAGTTCTATGTCCAAGGGAAAACTGATACCCACCCTGTCAAGCCCGATGGTCATTCCAGTGCCTTCCGAGGCAACAGCTATGGCTTTGCGTATTGCCCAATTCTGAATAGGCGGTATATACAGAAGAACCACAAGGAACAGCGGTGTCAATAAAACTGTGGCCAAGGCAATACCCAGCCATTTCAGTATTCGTCTGATGATATTCAAAGCCTTGTTGTGTTTTGAACGGAACGGTATGTGAAACTATATTTGCAGTGTCATACTGCGTGAAAAAGTGCCTGCTTTCTGAAACAAAAACTGCTACGGACATCGGTTACCGTGAGGTAGCAGTGGAACTTCTGGTCAGAGCCTGCCACAGGGTATCATCCGGAACAGGTGCTGTAACCGTTATTGTCTCGTGTGTTACGGGGTGTTCTATTGTCAGGCTTCTTGCGTGCAGGGAAATACTTCCGTCGGCATTGCTTCTCGGTGCACCGTATTTCAGATCCCCCTTGATTGGGCATCCGATTTTTGCCAGTTGGCATCGTATCTGGTGGTGGCGGCCTGTGTGCAGATGAATCTCAAGCAGGTGATATCTGTCGCCCGAGGCTATCAGTTCGTAGTCCAATACCGCCTTTTTCGACTCGGCGACTTCCTTGTCGTATGCCCGTGCCGTATTGGTCTTCTCCTGACGTGTGAGCCAATGTGTCAGTGTGCCGCAGGATTCCGGCGGACGGTTATGTGTTATGGCCCAGTATGTCTTGCTTATTTTGACGTGTTCGGCGAACATTCTGTTAAGCCGTGGCAAGGCCTTGCTTGTCTTTGCAAAAAGGACTACTCCGGATACCGGTCTGTCCAGACGGTGTACTACACCCAGAAAGACATTCCCCGGTTTGTTATGCTTATCTTTCAGCCACCCCTTTACAATTTCAGAGAGGGGAGTGTCGCCGGTCTTGTCTCCCTGCACGATCTCCCCTGCCTGTTTGTTTACTATTACCAGATGGTTGTCTTCGTATAAAACGGTCATCCGTTTTTACATGTTCATGCCACCGTCAACTTGGATAACCTGTCCGCTGACATAGCTGGAGAGATCGCTGGCCAGATACAATGCCGTATTGGCGATATCTTCCGTCTGTCCTCCGCGGCGCAGAGGTATCTTCTTCTTCCATTCCTCCCTTATCTCATCCGAGAGGGCGGCAGTCATGGCTGTTTCTATGAATCCGGGAGCTATTGCGTTGGCACGTATGCCCTTGGGACCCATTTCCTGGGCAACACTCTTTGCCAGAGCTATCATGCCGGCTTTAGATGCGGCATAGTTGGCCTGGCCTGCATTGCCGTGCACACCTACGACACTGGCCATGTTGATTATGGAGCCGCCGCGCTGGCGCATCATTACTGGTACACAGGCATGAATGAAATTGAAAGCCGATTTCAGGTTTATGTTTATGACGGCATCCCACTGGGCTTCCGTCATACGCAGCATCAGACCGTCTTTTGTTATGCCGGCATTGTTTACCAAAATGTCTATTGTACCGAAGTCTTCCTTTATCTTCTTTACCGTTTCCTCTGTCTGTGCGAAGTTGGAGGCATCGCCGGCATAAGCCATACACTTTACGCCTATGGCTTCGATCTCGCGACGTGTGGCTTCCAGACCTGCGGCCATATCGTCGTTCAGTACCAGGTCTGTAAATGCGATGTTTGCACCCTCTGAGGCGAATTTCAGGGCAATTGCCTTGCCTATTCCACGTGCCGCACCGGTAATGAGGGCGGTCTTTCCTTCCAGTAATTTCATAATGCTTGTTTGTATGTGTGAAAATTATTTGTTGTTTTGCTTGCTGAGAGAGCGGTGTATTATTTTGTGGACGACTCCTCGTATCATTCCCTTGGGCATTCCGTCGGCTATGCGACCGTAAATGTACGGAACTTCGAGCCCCCTTACCGAATATCTTATGATATCTACCATCAGCGCCAGGTCATCTATCTCGAAACGTCCTTTCTCCACACCTTCTGAGAGTACAGTTGTCAGGAGAATCTTCTCGTTCTTGTCGAAACGCTGCCGTATGAGGCTTACCCGCCAGATGTCGCGGAAAAATTCCGCGCGTATGTTGCCATTGCGCTGTACGGCATTTTTTATGGCATTGAGATGGGCATAGATCAAAGCCACCAGCTTGTCCTCCGGATCCATTTCCTGCCTGGCCACCTCTGCCATGTCATCCGCCATCAGTTCCAATTCGTCCTGAACCACCGCATCATATATGTCCTCCTTGCTTTTGAAGTATGTGTAGAGCGTGCGCCTGCCTTTGCCCGAGGCTAAGGCAATGTCGTTCATCGTCGTTTCCTCTATGCCTTTTTTCGCGAAGAGCATCCGTGCGACATCTATTAATTTCTTTCTTGTTTTCTCGACGGGCATATATATATTTATGCAATAAGGTATAATGCAGGACAAAGGTATGACTTTTCCACCATATACGCAATTATTTTGCATTTTTTTGGAAAAACGTTTGGCGGTGTCCTCAAAAAGATATACCTTTGCACTCGCAAAACGGGAACGGGTCTTGCAC
>CAMWRK010000191.1 GCA_947176655.1 uncultured Prevotellaceae bacterium
CCGTAAATTCTCTGAAGTTGCGTGGTGATGCTGCTACCGGATGGTCAATGGGATGGAAAGTCAATCTTTGGGCGCGTGCGTTGGACGGAGACCATGCCCACGTTATTATAAAAAATGCCTTGAAGCACTCTACGGATTACGGTACGAATGCAGGCGCAGGAGGTATATATTACAATCTCTTTGACAGTCATGCTCCGTTCCAGATAGACGGTAACTTCGGTGTATGCTCCGGTATTGCCGAGTGTCTTATGCAGAGCGCACACGGATATATCAACATCATGCCGGCCTTGCCTTCGGTATGGAACAGACAGGGTGAGGTTACAGGCATGAAGGCTATCGGAAATTTCACTGTAGACTTCAGATGGTCTATGGGTAAATGTCAGAGTCTGCGTATAGTAAGTCATGCCGGTGCTCCCCTGAGACTCCGTTGCTCCAAGGGCGCTATGGATATAACTAAAGCCAGCGTAAAGGTGAATGGCATTGAAGTGGCAGTGACGACAGATGAACACGGTATTGCTGTGATTCCTTGCGGGAAGGATGGCACAGTGGAGGTGGACTTCACTACGAAAACGGGAATATCCTCTGTGAGCAAGGAAAAAAAAAATAAGGAAGTAGCCATGTACGACCTTAGCGGTCGAAATGTCAAACACGTTTCCGTAGGTCAGGTCTATATCCAGAATGGCCGGAAGACAGTCTCTAAGTAATGTTTGCTCAGTAGGGCGATAACCCATGTTGGAATATTCCGTCCGGAGGGATAACCTTCGGACGGAAATTTATTGTCAGAAAAACAATGAGGTTTGTTATTATGGCTTTCATCTGCCTATATGCAGTATGTTGCCGGGCACGATGCGAATTTCAGTCGGAACGTGTGCTGTTTCTCGGAATTCCGCTTGGCGGAAACAGTGAAGCCTTTGTCGATAGTCTGGAAAAACGTGGTTATGTGCTACAGAACGAAACCGATATATGCACATCGCTGACAGGAATGTTCGACGGAGTACAATGTATTGTAGAGGTGCATGCGACACCGCGTAGCCGGACGGTGCACCAGGTGAGTGTGACATTTGCCGAGTTTATGGAGAACGAGGTGGCCCGCATGCTGATGTACCGTAGTATAAGGTCTCGCTTGAAACGCAAATATACCCATTGGGATTACAGACATGGAAAGTCATTGGATGAGTGGTCATCCGACGATGCACGGATATCTTTAGGTGTGCGGCGTCTGCCTGGGAACAGCTATAAGACACTTTATGTCTGGTGGCAGGACAGGGTGGGGTGGGAAACGCTCAATAAAGAGCTTTCCGAATGACACAGAGAGTTGCTGGCGGGTCTTGTTTCTGCGGTGTTGTCCGGATGTCGTTTTTATACGAAATCCCCCTGCATACTTTATTGAAGGACTTCCTAAATAAAAAGGTGAATCTTTTGCGGATTCGCTCTTTTTTTTGTAGTTTTGCACAGAATAACAATAACACTATATGGGAAAGATTCTGATTATCGGCGCAGGTGGCGTCGCTACAGTGGCAGCGCATAAAGTATGCCAGAACAAGGATGTATTCACTGAGGTAATGATCGCCAGTCGCACCAAATCCAAGTGCGATGCATTGGCCGATGTCCTGAATAAAAAGTACGGTACGGATGTGGCCACAGCGCAGGTGGATGCCGACAGCGTGGAGGAACTTGTAGCTCTGCTTTCTTCATATAAGCCGGAGCTGGTGATGAATCTGGCTTTGCCTTATCAGGATCTGACCATAATGGAGGCTTGTCTGCAGACCGGATGCAACTATCTTGATACGGCCAACTATGAGCCGAAGGACGAGGCGCATTTCGAGTACTCATGGCAGTGGGCTTACCGTGAACGTTTCGAGAAGGCCGGACTTTGCGCTATTCTCGGTTGTGGTTTTGACCCGGGTGTGACAAGCATATATACGGCATACGCGGCAAAGCATTATTTCAGTGAGATGCATTATCTTGATATCGTGGACTGCAATGCCGGCAATCATCATAAGGCATTTGCAACGAATTTCAATCCGGAAATAAACATACGTGAGATTACTCAGAAGGGCTTGTATTATGAGAACGGAAAGTACATAGAAACCGAGCCTATGGAAATACACATGCCCTTGACCTATCCAGGCATCGGACCTAAGGAGAGTTATCTGCTGCACCATGAGGAGATAGAGTCTCTGGTCATTAATTTCCCAACCATAAAGCGTGCTCGCTTCTGGATGACTTTCGGACAGCAGTATCTTAATTACCTCGATGTGATTCAGAATATCGGCATGGCGCGTATTGATGAAGTCGAATACAAGGCTCCGAAAGCAGACGGAACGGGCGACGAGGTGGTAAGGATAGTGCCTCTCCAGTTCCTGAAAGCCGTTCTGCCCAATCCGCAAGATCTCGGCAGCAACTACGATGGAGAAACTTCCATCGGATGCCGTATTCGCGGTATAGGAAATGATGGCGCGGAGCGCACATATTATGTATATAACAACTGCTCGCACCAAGCGGCATACGAAGAGACAGGTATGCAGGGCGTAAGTTACACTACCGGCGTTCCGGCCATGATAGGTGCCATGATGTTCCTTAAAGGCATTTGGAGTAAACCTGGTGTACATAATGTGGAGGAGTTCGATCCGGATCCGTTTATGGATGAACTTAACAGACAGGGCTTGCCTTGGCATGAGATACATAACGGCAATTTGGAACTTTAACTACGGGTAATATACAATAAATTTATGGCAAAGGAGAAACAACCGGTGGAATTGGACGAAAAGGCTGCGAAGCTTAAGGCTCTTGAAGCGGCTTTGGGCAAGATAGAAAAAGACTTCGGCAAGGGTAGCATAATGAGGCTGGGCGACAGCAAGGTGGAGGAACTTGGGGTTATCCCAAGCGGTTCCATATCGCTGAACCATGCGTTGGGCGTGGGGGGGTATCCCAAGGGCAGAATTATAGAGATTTACGGTCCGGAAAGTTCCGGTAAGACAACTTTGGCCATCCATGCCATAGCCGAGGCGCAGAAGATGGGGGGTATAGCTGCCTTCATAGATGCAGAGCATGCTTTTGACCGTTTTTATGCGCAGAAGTTGGGCGTGGATGTAGACAATCTGTTCATATCCCAGCCCGATAATGGTGAACAGGCTTTGGAGATAGTAGACCAGCTGATACGGTCTGCCGCAGTCGACATCGTGGTGGTGGATTCTGTCGCAGCACTGACTCCGAAGGCAGAGATAGAAGGGGATATGGGTGACAATAAGGTGGGACTGCAGGCGCGTCTCATGAGCCAGGCTCTTCGTAAATTGACATCCACAATATCCAAGACGAACACGACGTGTATTTTCCTCAACCAGTTGCGAGAAAAAATAGGTGTCATGTTTGGTAATCCGGAAACCACAACAGGCGGTAATGCATTGAAGTTCTATGCCAGTGTGCGTCTGGACATACGCAAGACCGCAACCGTGAAAGACGGAGATGATATTCTCGGAAATATGGTAAAGGTGAAGGTCGTGAAGAACAAGGTGGCTCCGCCGTTCCGCAGAGCCGAGTTCGAGATTGTTTTCGGAGAGGGTATAAGCCGCGTGAGCGAGATATTCAATTTGGCTACGGATATGGAGATTGTCAAAAAGAGCGGCAGTTGGTACAGCTACAACGAAAGCAAGCTGGGGCAGGGTGCAGAGTTGGTAAAGACCATATTGCGCGACAATCCGGAACTTCTGGAAGAAATCGCTGTCAAGGTGACCGAAAGACTGGCAGAGAAAAAGGACTGAACTGACAAACTGACATATTGAAAAGCATATACAAGGCTCGTGCTCTTTTTGGCACGAGCCTTGCATGTTATAAGGCGTAAGGTTCCGGCTGACTTAAGACACAGCGATGTATCATTGGCAACTGTACCTTGGAGATAATATAACAAAAGGAATAATTTAAATTTATACGAATATGGGAAAGATTATTGGAATTGATTTGGGTACTACAAATTCATGTGTATCCGTTTATGAGGGCAACGAGCCTGTAGTGATCAGCAACAGCGAGGGTAAGCGCACGACTCCTTCAATTGTTGCTTTCGTGGATGGCGGTGAGCGTAAGGTGGGTGATCCTGCAAAGCGTCAGGCTATCACCAATCCGAAGAAGACCATCTTCTCTATCAAACGTTTCATGGGCGAGACCTATGATCAGGTGAAGACCGAGATTGGCCGCGTACCTTACAGTGTGATAAAAGGCGATAACAATACGCCGCGCGTAGATATTGACGGTCGCCAGTACACACCGCAGGAGATCAGTGCCATGATTCTTCAGAAGATGAAGAAGACAGCAGAGGACTATCTCGGGCAGGAGGTAACAGAGGCCGTTATTACAGTACCTGCTTATTTCTCAGACTCTCAGCGCCAGGCAACCAAGGAAGCCGGTCAGATTGCCGGTCTTGAAGTAAAGCGCATTGTCAACGAGCCTACGGCTGCTGCATTGGCCTATGGTGTGGATAAGGGTGACAAGGAC
>CAMWRK010000192.1 GCA_947176655.1 uncultured Prevotellaceae bacterium
GGTCCAGAAGGGGTGGTCGGCAGGAAGTCCCAAAGGCATGAACATACAGGAGGTGATGTACAGACTACCATTGTTTGTGTAGCTGTTGCTCAATTCGGGCTGATGGCCGACAAAGCCGAGGGCGAGATAGCCGTTGGGGGTAAAGTTGCCGGGAACACAGAACATATTCTCCATCACAGCAGTGAGTGCCGCCCGCACGGAGCCGTTGGTAAGGCCTTTGGGGAAACCGTATTTCCATGCCGACATGGCCAGTGTCTGGAATGCACCGAGACGATATACCACAGAACGTCCGAAAGCCGGATAAGTTCCCTCTGGGGAAATAAGACGTTCGATGAACTGGTTGTAACGCTGCATACGCTTCACGGCAAGGGCGGACTTTATGTTACCTACCCAACGGTTGCCTGGTGTAGGATGTTGCTCTACGGTCTCGAGCATTTCTATGTACATAGGATGGATGACGTAAGCGTTGTAGTTGTCCAGAGCCAGTTCCGGACCATCGCCATACATGCCGTCTCCGAGATACCATTCCTCTATCTTACGTCCCACTGTCGTGAAGACAAAGTTGTCAGCACTTTCCGGTTCGGCCATGAGGATGAAGGATTCTATGATTCCGCGGAAAAGGAGCCAATTGTTGTAGGCCGGACGATGCTTGCGCATGCCCTTGAAACATTCCAGATAGCGACGTTGCGTCACACTGTCCAGTTGCAGCCATGTAGCCTCAGGGGCACGGAGGAAACTCTCTGCCAGATAGGCCGCGTCGACAAGAGGCTGCGGATGCGAACCTCCCCAAAGCAGACAGTCTGGACTGTCGGGGTCTACGGCATTCCTGTAGGATGCAAGAGCCCATTCGAGGAGTTGTCTGCGTTTTGCTCCCTCCTCGGTGCCGTCGTCCGGCAAAGCCAGCCAAGGAGAAATGCCGGCCATAAGACGTCCAAAACATTCCATATACGATACCTTCGGGTCGCGCTCGTCCCAGTTGGGGCTCAACTCAAGTTCCATGTTCTTCTGGAGTTCGCCGCGACTCATATTCTCAAGCACCGGGGCAGCAATGCGGTAGCATACCTCCACCCATTTCTCACGGTCACTCTTCTCATGCACCTTTTTCTTTGCGGCAAAACCGCAGAGCGACATACATATAAGTATTGCTGTTACAACTCTTATCTTCATGATTACTAAAACTGATTACAGGTTAGTCAACAAAGTTATTACGTATTAAGTCAGTTCCTGTGTTCGATGTCGTGCTTACGCTTCAAGGCCTCCAGATAGTAGTAATCGGCATAGTTGAGAGGCACGTCTATCTCGCTGTTATGAGGTATGGAACCGGTTGAGTGTTTGAGAATGAAACGACCGTTTTCGCCAAGCTTCGCGGTGTATTCGTCGGACGCGAGAGATGCCATGATTTCATCAGCATAAGCCCTGTACGATGCAGCGTTCTCCACCGGGAAACCGGACAGTTCATATAGAGCCGATGCTATGATGGCGGCTGTAGATGCATCGCGTGGTTCATTGGGAATGTCTGGCGCGTCCATATCCCAATAGGGTATCTTGTCAGCCGGCATGTTCCTGTGGTCACGCATGAACCCGAAGGTCTTGACGGCCTGATCGAGATAGCGCCTGTCACCGGTTTCGCGATAGCACATCGTATAGCCATAGATGGCCCAGGCCTGACCGCGCGCCCACGAAGACTCGTCGGCATACCCTTGTCCCGTCATGCGATGTTGCACCTCGCCTGTCTCGGGATTGTAGTCGATGACATGGTAACAGCTGCCGTCAGGACGGAAATGTTCCCTGAGGGTGGTGTTGGCATGGCTCACAGCAACATTGCGTAATGTGGAATCGCCACTGATTTTGGCAGCTTCGAAAAGGAGTTCAAGGTTCATCATGTTGTCTATGATGACAGGACATGTCCATCCGCGGCTTGCCTGCCACGTACCGGGTGAAGCGTTCCAACTCTGGATAATGCCGGCTCCGGGACGGAAGCGTGTGCAGAGACTCCTTGCTGCTGTGACGAGTACAGAGTCGTACTCCGCAGGCTTGATGAAGCGGCGCCCGTTGCCATAGGAGCAGTTAATGATGAAGCCTATGTCGTGGTGGCTCGTAAGATGGCGGGCTTCGGCGATAGCCTCTGTGTACTTCTCCGCGAGTGGTACGAGAGCAGAATCTCCGGTGAGTTCATACAAATACCACACGCTGCCGGGGAAGAAGCCGCTGCGCCAGTCTGCATATCCGCAATAGGCTGTGCTGAAACGGTTACGCCTGGTAGTAACGGGATTAAGTACTCTCGATGTCGTATCGGACTCTATTGCAGCTATCTGCAAAGCCATCTGGGCGGCGGCATTGTCTACGGCAGCATCATACCAGTCGGACGTTCCCTTCCCGGAAGTTGCACAACCTGTTAGGATAAGAGCTGTTATACAGCCGGCAATGATATTTTTCTTCATCTTATGTATGTTTATGTTTTATGATTAACGGATTGATATAGTCCACTTAAAATGCCCTGATAGTGTAGGAGTAAAATCCTTTTCTGGCAGGTTTCTTGTCAGTGAGCGAGATACGGGTGATCTTCGGTCCCCACACATTGCTCAGGCGAGTGTCGGGAAGTTCCTTGTCCGTAATGGAGACATCGAACTGTGAGGCATCATAAGTAAGAGATGCTTTGTGTCCGTCGGCATCAATAGTCACCACACCGGGCTTCGAGGTATCGATTGTGCCCCAACTGAGGAAGTTAACCACATTTGGAGCCTTGGTTTCCTTGAGGTCGAAGCGGTCGGTGACCTTCACTTCGCGGCCTTTGACACTATAGGCACGTGTCCAGCTGTTGATGCCGGCCTCAGCAGGATAGGCATTTGCCAGATTGAGCGCAAAACTGTTTTTGCCGGCCTTCACATCCGAAGCCTTGAACTTGCGCCCGTAGGGCTGTTCATAGCCGTTGACTACTGGAAGATTGTGCCAGCCGCTCTGCATCGTCCATATAGAATAGCGCTCGCGGCTGAATGTCTGACGGGTATATGTGCCCACACCGGCATCGATTATGATAGGGAAATTGTCCGCCCACACGGAGAAGGTGCCTGCATCGTTGTGATTGTGGCTTTCGTCATTAAAGCCACCTTTGGAGGCGAAGAAGAGATTCCGTGGAGTGGAAATATAGCAGAACTCGGTTTCGGGATACCATGTATAAGGCGGACGGCGGAACTCGGCAACATATTCCTTCAGTTCGGAAACGATGCTGAACGCCGCCAAGGTACGATATATGTCCCTGCCGTTAGCCGGCGCCTTTTTGCCGGTAAGCATCAGTGCAGCGAAACTCTTGAGCAAATCGGAGTCCGCAGCCTTGCCATAGCGGTACACAAGATAGGGATCGCCGCCGCCACGGGCACTGGCATCGGCAAAATTCACAACCCAGCCGTCACCGACGTATGAACGCGCAATATACTCGCCCATGTCCCTGATAAGCTTTTCATTGCTGATATTGACTTTACCGCCGGTAGCGAGACAGAGCATATCTACATAATCAAAGGTCTTGCCGGCAGCATGTCCCCAGTAAGATGGTCCCTCCTCACATGCGCCGTCACCTTTTATATAATTAAGGAACTTGTCCACACCAAGCATAGTGTTGTATACAATGTCGGTGTAACGATCCTTGTCGTTTTCCATAAGCATGGCCGTCATAAGCACATTGCTCTGACACCACGGATTCCAGTTGTTGAGCATTCTGCCGTTATAGTTCCTGCTGCCGTCCCACCACCATTTGTCATATTCCAGATATGGATCGAGAACACGTGTCTTCAGTTCATGACGGAGTCTGCGCGATATTTCCGGATTGATTTTGTCAAACTCCGTCTTCATGAAATAGTGCACCCACGAATACAGAGTGCCCATATCGCCTGCAACAAGGTCTATGACATGTCTGTCGTATGGCTGAAGCGAGCGCCCGGGCTTTATGGCCGGAATATGGGCACTGAGTGCCCATGACGTCATCTCCGCCGCCGCATATACACCGTTGACAAGCTGGTCTGTGAAACGTCCCTTGCCTTCTGCCAGTTCGGCCAGCAGAAGGTCGGCAACGGCATTGTTGTTCGCATCGAGAGGATTCTCCATAATGGTGCGGTTGCCGCTACGCTCATATTCGAGATAGTCCGTAGCCTTGACCCTGGGCCATTCATGCGACAATGCCCGTTCGCCACGTTTTATATAGAAGTCCCGGTTCTCCCCGAGCAGAGCATCCCATCCGGCACGGTCAGAATAAGCAGGAAGATTTACCCACTTCTGATCCGGCACAAGAACATCTCTCAGTGCATCCTTAGTAACTCTCGACGTAATAAGATTACGTTCCGTGTAAGCAGATGCACTCAGAACGAGTAACACCATCGCTGCTATTGCCAATAGTCTTTTCATGTATATTATATGTGTAAGTGTGATTATCCGTCGTGCATGTTCCTCTGCAAACGCAAAGTTATACCACAATGCCGCCA
>CAMWRK010000193.1 GCA_947176655.1 uncultured Prevotellaceae bacterium
TGCTGACAGGAGGTGAAGATCGTCTCAATCAATATCGGGATGAGTTAAGGACTGTAGCCGAAGAATTGGGTATGCAGACTGAATTTGCAAAAATCAACAGCATTATCTCGGCTCTGCAATCAACTCACGACGCAAAAGTGCTGTCAACAGACTCGGCAAAAGCCCTTGCTGCCGGAAGTCCGTTTGACAGGACCAGGGCAGAATTGTTTGAGGTGCTTTTTGACGCGATAAAGGATAGGTATTTCGTAATACGCAACAACCGCAATACCGATGAGGAATCCTTCCGTCTGTTCTCATTCTTTGAAAGCTATTTCTCCAATTACATAGAGGGTACAGAATTTGACGTAGAGGAAGCCAAAGCCATCGTTGATTCCGGAATTCAAATGCCACGGCGTGATGAGGACTCGCATGACATACTTGGAACTTTCAAAGTGTTGTCAAACCGTGCGGAAATGATGAAGACTCCGACATCGCCGGAAGAATTGTTTGCGATTTTAAGCCACAGACATAGCGTACTGCTTGAAGGACGACCGCACATGAATCCCGGTATTTTCAAAACGAAGAACAATCGTACCGGAATGACTGAGTTCGTAGATCATCAGCTTGTGAAAGGCACACTATCGCACGGCTTCAAGTATTATGCCGCCTTGACCGACCCATTTGCGAGAGCAATTTTCATGATGTTTATGATAAGCGAAGTACATCCGTTCAATGACGGGAACGGACGCATAGCCCGAGTTATGATGAATTCCGAACTTGTCAGTGCCGACCAATCGCGTATCATTGTCCCTACAGTTTTCAGAGAGGATTATATCCTAGCTTTGCGAAAACTGACGCGCCATAAAGCCCCTTTGGCATACATAAATGTAATGACAAAACTTCATCAGTTCAGCGACAATCTATACGGCACAGACTTTACTGAATTGAAAAACTACCTTGCCGCCTGCAACGCCTACGAAGAGCCCTCACAAGCGAAGTTGCAAATAATCAATAGAGTTCTCCTTTAATATTTATCAGAAACCTGTTGGTTGAATTAAATTCGAGAATACTTAATCTGCCCAATTGGACAAGAATCAATGAAATTTACACATTGCATAAATGTCATTGCGGCAATTTTCCCTGCCATGCGGGTGGAAAGTCCGCAGGTCTGTTTTGCTTAGTTTCGTATCATCATGAGGTGGAAGTAGGGCTCCATAAAGAAATATTTATCATGCGGGAGTGAGATTCTCGCTCTTTTTATATATATTTGCACCCGATTTCCTAAATCAACTCCGAACGGAAGGTGTATCACCCCAGTGAGACAACCCGGTAGTAAAGGTTCGATTGAAGCCTGCGCCGAGCAGAGGCAAACGATGGAAACATCAGATGCGGAAGCGGGTATTGGGTGGGAGATTACTAAATTAAGAAAGGCGTTTACTTCGCGCTTTGCTTTGACTATCTGAAATCTGGCAGTTTCAATTCCTAATCAGAGCATGGCAACAGTAGATGTCCCGGGATGTGATTATTGCATCCCTTATCGTCATGACATGACAAGACACCTTAATGGTGTATTGCGTCATCTGTTATCCGGTAAGGTATGCCGATCATATCGGCGTGGGCTCTGTGTTGCTCGTTCTATTAGGAAGGGCACATGCCAGAGCCTCAGATGGTGGAGCGAGTCGACAAGTACAGATCTCCACGCTTCTTTTTTGTTTAGTTCCTGTAAGTTCCAACACATAAAAGCCTGCACTTGGAGGTCGAGAGGCATAGTTTAACACGATGAATAAAATTCTATCGCCACATGGTCTGCTTTGTAAGTTGATGTTGCTGTTTGTCTGTCTCCAGATTTCCGTATCTTCAGCAAATGCGAAAAAAACTCCTATTACAGAAACCAAATATGAAATAGAAGGTGTTGAGACAGGCGTACAAGGGACTTATCTGGTAAAGGTCTACGTGTATTCCAAAAAGCAAGTGGCAACTATAGAAGAATTCAAGTATGCTGCCGTGCACGGAGTCATATTTAGAGGGTTCAAGGGAAAAGGTTTTTCTTCTCAGAAACCGTTGGCTCGTCCTGAGACACAAGCGCAAAATGCAGACTTCTACGATGCTTTCTTCAACAATGGCGATTACATTGCTTATGCCGAGGTAATAAATCCCACGGCAGACAGAGTAAAAATAGGCAAGGAATACAAGATCGCCGCCATTGTGTCTGTATCTAAGGAGAATCTGCGCAAAACACTGGAAGGCGCGGGAGTGATACGCAGTCTGAATTCCGGCTTCTGAAGCCATATTTTCAGCATCTGTATAGAATCTGGCTGAATATTCTTGAGAACACAGACAGGTCTGACAGGGTGTCAGATACTTATTATGATCCGATTTGACAAATGATTCCTTATAATTATAATGTATGAGAACAAGATCTTTTTTCACCTCAATGACGTTGGCCTACGCCGTTATGGGCATTATGTCTTCATGCAAGACACAGACACAAACAAATGCATATTACCGATATGAACCGGAATGTCTCGGAGTAGAACTTGACGGTTCCCAGACACTGAGAGTGTGGGGAGTTGGCAAGAACAAATCCGATGCCGTAGAGCAAGCCAAAAAAGACGCGGTACGTGCCGTGTGTTTCAAGGGTATTCGTGGCGGATTGTCAGGTTGCAATACCAGACCCGTCATCTATGAAGTCAATGCAGAGGAGAAGTACGAAGACTATTTCAATGCTTTCTTCAAAGATAACGGAGAATACTCCAAATATGTATCCATGAAAGACGAGAGACGTACTGACTTTTTCAAGAAAGACAAAGAAAAAGAAAACAGCAAACATTTTGTAAAGTACGGAATTACGGATCGCGTGCTACGCCACGAGTTAAAGAAACGATTCGAGAACGACAATATTCTTCCTAAAAAATGAGAAAAACGATTTGCACAATACTTCTTGCACTAATTGCAGCAAGTACATCTGCACAAGTAAAAAAGCCGACTCTTATGGTTGTTCCGGCAGACAACTGGTGCGTGAACAACAGTTACATGGATCAGTTTGACGACCAGGGGACCATTGTCAGTGTGCCCAACTACAAACGCGCATTGCAGAACAGTTCGGACTGTTACAATGTGATTACGAAAATCAACACGTTAATGAGTGAACGGGATTTTCCGCTTAAAGATTTATCAGCCGTAACCAAAAGCATGGAGACCAATTCCGCTATGGATGCCGTAACAACAACTAAGTCCGGTGCCGCTCTTGCAGAATCGCCTCTCGATATAATAAAACGCAATGCCAATGCCGACATAATCATCGAGTTGAACTGGCAGATGCATACTACAGGTCCCAAACGAAGCATCACATATTCGCTTGCAGCCAAAGATGCCTATACAGACAAGCAGGTTGCAGGATGCCAGGGAACCGGTTCGCCTTCGTTTACATCGGAACCGCACATTCTCCTCGAAGAGGCAGTACTGGCAAATATGGACAACTTTTGTGCACAACTCCAATCACATTTTGAGGATATGATGGAAAATGGCCGTGAGGTCTCCATGGAAGTAAAAATAGTAGACAACGCCTCCGGCATTGACATGAACAGCGAATACGATGGCAACGAGCTGACTGACATAATCGATGACTGGGTCTCTGACAATACAGTGAACCACAGGTATAATTTGTCCGCAGGCTCGGAAAACTTCCTCAAATTTGAGCAAGTGCGCATAGCACTCTATCAGGCAAACGGAAGACCAAATGACACACGCAGATGGGCACGTGAACTATCGAAAGAACTAACATCCAAATACAAGATACCGAACAAAGTCGATATCCGCGGCCTCGGCAAGGCTGTCATTATGATCGGCGAGAAATAGAATACTGACATGAAAAAGTTCCTTTCTCTAATAGCTGGTATATGCGTGTCAATAACGACATTCGCACAAACCAACAATATTTCACTCTATGTATATGCTCCTGCACAACAGGAAAGCATTCCTGAAGCCTCTGCCGATTACCTTGTAAACAACCTGTGCTCCGCCCTGACGCTGGACGGATTGGCTGCCCAGAATGCATACATGACCCAGTTTTTACTCGTTCCAAAAATAAATGTAACGACTAAAAACATTCTCGCAAACACCCAACAACAGATTGTACTGACAATGGATGTCGCATTACAGGTAATCGACAACAACAGCGGAACCATTTACGGTTCACAGACCATAAGCCTTAAGGGTGTAGGTACAAATGAAACAAAAGCCTACAATTCTGCCTTCAGGACACTTAACAAAAATAACTCACAAATAAAGATGCTGGCATCGAAAGCAAAAGAGAAAATCATTACCTATTACGAATCCGAGAGCAATAACATTATAAAGAAGGCAAAGTTGCTGGCAACACAGGAAAAGTACGACGAAGCATTCTACTTGCTGTCCATGATTCCGTCACAATGCAGCAATTTCGATTCTGCGATCTCTGCCGGCCTTGACGTGTGGAAAAAGTACA
>CAMWRK010000194.1 GCA_947176655.1 uncultured Prevotellaceae bacterium
TGCCACATCTGGATGAGAACGCCGGCGTGTACAAGGCCGGCAATGACGGCAAAGGTGTAAAGACCGCGTTCGTAATAGACGGAAGGGACGGGGTGCTGGACTGGATAGACTGGCTGAGATATATTGCGGAGGAATCGCAGATGAACCAGTCCGATGTGGAACTGGCCGACAGGCGGGGATGGATACTGGAGTATGCCATACCGCAGGGTGCCCAACAGACAGCGGCTCATGACGTGTTGCAGGCCGCCAACGACGGTAACGCGCTTGTCCTGGCACAGGGCAAAACTACGGGCATGACGACATTCTATCTGCCGGAGAGCAGGAATCTTGTAGCAAATTCCACATTCGCCCCGGAACTGGAACAGGAGTACATGATGAATCTGGTGCTGACGGAAAAACACGGGAACAGCATCAATACGCGGACATTTTCCGGCATCAGGCTTCCAAACCTCCGCGCTCTGTTCCGCAATACGCACGTGAAAGTCAACATCACCATAGAGAGTAACATTCTTGAGGTCATCGTGGACTTGGCTCCATACACTTCGAAGGAACTGAAGCCTGTGTTCGGCCTCGATGTGCAGCCATAGCCAATCTGCTCACTGGTAATATGAATAATTTTGTCGGCTGATATATTATGAAGCAAAAAATATTGTACCTTCTGCTGTCCTTGTTCCTCATGTCATCGTGTGAGGACGATTTTAAGTACCAGACACAGAATCCTGGCAAGGGTGACAGCGATGTCACCTTCTGCCTGTCGTTCCATCCCGAGACGGGGTGTTCCCTGGGGGATACGCGTGCCGCCAAGGGAGATGCCATAAGGGAGATCAAGGATCTGTTCATCATCCTCTATGACCAGAACGGCAACGACACCGGCCTGCATTACTATTTCGAGAAGCCGGACACCACGTCAGTGCCCAGGGACAAAGACTGCCCGGACGAAGATTCGCCCACTACGGAAAACAAGACGGTGCAGGCTAAGGTGCAATGCCACATACCATACGGCGTGTATCACATTTATGCCGTGGCCAATATGGGCAACCTGGCGGAAAACGAGTATCGCAGCTACATAGCCAAGGAGGTGGACTTCAAGGCCATACGCTTCAAGTGGAATACGAAGATTCCGCAGAACAACCAGATGTCAGGCTACTTTACCACAAACAATACGGAGTACATAAGAGATGCCTACGGTAATTATAAGCGTGATGCCGAAGAAATTGTCATAGACAAGGATGTCACCTCATTGCATGCATGGCTGCGCCGTGCCGTGTCCAAGGTGACAGTGGCCTACGATGCCACCAATCTGCGCGACGGCATATTCATATACCTCAAGTCGGTAAGCCTGAAGAACATACCGGCATCGTGCAGCTTGGTGGACGAGAATGTTCCCGAAGGAGAAAACATTACCGTGCAGGGAGAGGAGATGAAAGATCTTATCTTCGACGGCGATGCCATTGTCTACGAGACACGTGAGGAGACGGAATCGGACACGGCGTATATCCTGGCCAAAGGACATCCGTACATCAACGGCCACAAGAATATACATGACAACGACGCACCGGCCATGTTCTTCTACGAAAACATGCAGGGCACAGGCGAGGAGGGCAAGGCTACCGACAAGCGGCAGAACGCAGGCAAGGGCAACACTATAGCATATCCGAACGGTGCGGAGAACATAAAAGGTGAGGGCTGGCGCGATGGCAAGGTGAACGGCACGTATGTGGAGGTGGAGGCCTACTATGTGTCCAATGCCTTGGGCAACGTGGGGCGCGGACGTATCATATACCGCTTCATGCTGGGCAAGGACATCATTACGGACTATAACGCGGAACGCAACTACCACTACAAGCTGACTCTGAAATTCAACGGCAATGCCAACGATGTGGATTGGCACATCGAATACGACGAGGAGGATGCACCGGGTGGATACGTTCCGGACTATTATGTGTCGTACCTGTACAACCAGCCCTACATAGCTATGACACCGATAACAGCGATAATAAGACATCGTATTGGGAGAAATGCTATCCAGTCCGCATGGCTGGCGCTACAGTCGGAAAGACTATCACGGTGCGCATTATCGAGAACAACTGGTATCCTACTGGTGAGGATGCCGACTTGAAGACCGTGAACTTCTATAACAGGGACAACTACCTGAATGCTTCAGAAGATAATAGATACAGCGTAATGAAAAAAGCTGTATATACCTATGAGTCTAAGACAGGTAATGCAGCTTCTACCTGTGAGCCACGGTTGAGTACGAAATTTTAAACGTTCCGGTGTTTGGCACGGTTTCCTTTCGCTTTATCCACAGGAAAATCAGGCTCAAATACCTAAGGACATACAAGAACAATGGGGACGATTCAGTGCCGGTGAATACATATATTGGTATGGTCGCGGAGAGTCCACCAAAAAATTGAGCAGTGGGTCAGCGCCGTTGGATGAAGCAGACGAAACAGAATATGGTGAGGGAATACGTACATACAATACTGAGCTGGACGATCCCAAACAGGAAGTGGGAGAAAAAATATACCATGATACAGATAATGGTACATATAAAGTAGTGAAAAGCATAAGGAACGGAATACACGAAACCACCGTTTATATCCCACTGTATACTCGTCCGTTGATTATAAACCAGAAGAAGGGATTTACGGGAAACAATCCTTACTTCTCGTTCGAGCGTACAGCCAAACTTCGTGTCGACATGGTAATAAACAATAGTCCAATAACGAAGTATTCAACGGTGAGACAGGTGCGGCGCATAATCAATCCCAAAGGTATTTTCCGTTCGTGGGACAACACGACACCGTTCAAGGTGACACTCATGGACAGAACAAACGAACAGCAAGGTACAGATTTCAAGACTTTCACATCGAAAGACGGCCCCTGGCGAGCTACCATAGTGGCAGGTAAGGGATGGAATATCAACGGCAGTGACAGGGTAGAGGGTCAGACCAACAGTATAATTTCATTTACTGTTGCTCCGGACAATGAACTCAAAGATGCCACACAGACAGCCTGCGCGTTGGTACGTGTGGAATACCACAATTATCACTGCGTGCACTATATCCATCTGCGTCAGGGGTACGCCCCGCTATCGCTGGATGGAGGCGATACATACTGGCACAGTTTCAACGTAAGCCATACCGATAATGACGTGGCCTATGAGTGTGACACCGAACTGGAAGGAGGCTCCATGTTCCGTTACGGTAACCTGACCCAACCGATAGATGGTATCAACAACGATTTCAATTACAGGTTTACCACCACGGCATTATTCAATAGTAAGTTCGTTCTGGCTCCAGTCGGCGAGCAATCGCGAGGAACAGAACAGTTTGCGACGTGGAATGAGATTGTCCCGGAATCCAGTTTCTCTAAAACGGAATTTACAGTCGATGGGGTGAAGTCCCGCATGACAAACTACAAAGACTTCAATACTTTAAAAAACAACGAAGAATTAGACTTCTCCTTAGGATTGTGCTATGGCGATGAAGCCACGGAAAACGCTGAGGATGATGAGAAGGCTTTTAACTATTCGTGGTTTGCACGCAAGGGTATACCTACGTGGCTTAGCAACATTTACCGCCCGGCTAATACGGCACAAGATCCGAAGGGCGCTTTTGGTGTTCGAGGATGCTTCTTGTACAATCACGAAACGGCAGATGTGGTATTCCTGTCACTTGGTGCCTGTTCTTATGGACGTAGAAAGGGGGAACTGGAAAACAAGACTACCAGCGCTGGTGTCATGCGGTACGGCGACTTTGATAAGACATTCATTAATACCTATAGCAACCAAGCTCCATACGTACCGCAACTGCATGCTCTTAATGAAAACTACGGTGCTATTTATTGGTTGGGCGATAGCGAACCCGTCTCGGGTCAAACAGCAATAGGTTGGGATATCAATTACGGTGGTATTGACTTCAATTCGATTTATACCAGTAACCTGCTTCACACTAAGCCAAATAACTCAGACGCGGTCTACATCCGTCTGGTGCAGAACACAGTGCCCACATTGGATCAGTGCAAGAAGATTGATGCCCGCATGAAGGCTTATCAGGGAAAAACAGTGAGTAAGTGAAAACGGTGCGTGAGTCCTAAAGCATGTCCATAACAAGCCTTACTTTTTCCTCGTGGGGCAGGGTGGCGTCTATCCAGTGTATGGGCAGGCCGCGCCTTTCCTCCATGCCGCGGAACCATGTCATCTGGCGTTTGGCAAACTGGTGTATGGCTATTTCAAGCTGACGGAACATCTCTTGGTATGAAAGTTCTCCGATGCAGTAGAGGGTGACGTACTTGTATTCCAGCCCGTAGCGTATGAGCCTTTCCGGCGACACGGTGCGGAGCAGGGTCTGCACTTCTTCTATCATTCCCTCCTCGAGACGGGCTTTCAGACGCAGTGAAATCTTTTCGCGCCTCAGTTCGCGGTCTATCTT
>CAMWRK010000195.1 GCA_947176655.1 uncultured Prevotellaceae bacterium
CATCCGGCACTGGAATAGAAGCCAGAGTAGAACGTGCGGCATTATAATCCTTGGCAAGGATCTGGGCAAGAGCGGCATTGTTGGTCTTCACGTCGCCGAAAGCGGTCACAGCCTTCGTCGCATCACCCTGAGTCAGGTAGTAGACACCGAGGGCGTCGGCGTTCTCGGGCACACCTGCAGCGGCACCGAGATGCTCGTTAGCCGTGCGATAATCCTTATTCACCATCGAAATGAGGCCCTTGTTCATCTCAACCTCCTTTGAATCGGGATTCATCCTGCCGGCCTTCTCGAAGCTTGCTGCTGCCCCCTGATAGTCGCCTGCGGCATACTGGGTCATACCGAGATTGTTGACAGCACGGTAGTCGTTCGGATATACCTGGGCAGCCTTATTATAAATCTCCATCTTCTTCGTATTGTCGTCAGTGAGGGTAGCTACATAGAGAATCTCATCGACGGAAAGCTTTGTGGGATCCGTATTGTAGAGCTCGATGAGTTCCTGATCGCTCTTACCTATGACGTTGATGGTAGCCATCACGCGGGAATAGCGCAACTGGGGCAGGATCTGGTCAGCGAGTTCGTTGAATACAGTCGAGATATTGCGGATTTCGCGTTCGCGCTCCTCCGGATCTTTATAAAGAGAAAGCACACTGAGGATGAGGTCCTTATCCTGGATATTGCTCTTCTCTACGAGGCTGCGGAAACCCTCCCAATCCTCGGGTGTGAATGAGGAGGTGAGCTCGCCGAATTCGGTAATCTTATCCTTCTTCATCTGTCCCTCTACATAAGCCTGCGTATTCTGTTCGCGTCTTTCGGCTAAGGAGGTATTTACGGAGAGCGAACCCTCAGGCGATGCATAAGAATTGATTGTCACACCGGCAATCTCCATATTGGGAGCGGCATTGGCCTCCATGAGTTTGCGGTTGAGGTCGATATAATCGGTCTTGGAAGTCTCGGAGGCACGTACGTTGGCCTGATTGACGAGGAAGTGTATATCTGCGCTGTACTGTTCGGAAATCACACGCTGGAAAGCATCTTTTGCCACAGCGGGAGTTACCGTGGCGGCATTGGCGAGAGTCGAAGTAGCGATCACGCCGTTGCCCACCTTCACACGCGGGAGCGAATAGATCTTGCCGTTCTGGTCTACCTGGAAATCAAGATAAAGGTCGCTCTGGGCCATTTCAGGCTGGTAAGGCAGGGAGAAGGGTATATTGACCGTGCCACCCTCGGTGAAAGAAACAACCTGACCATTGTCGCGCACGTTCTCACCTTGTATAATGACACTCTTCGCAACGGCCTCACCATAGGTATTACCGGCTGTCTGCCATTGGAGCACAGGAGTAGCGGTCACCTTGGCGTTGCGGAGCATAACCTTAGGCGGGAACTTGCCCACCACGTTACCGGGCACACTCTGGCCTACAGTTTCGAGCGGAGTAGGATTGGTAGAAAAATAATCGCTCTGGAACTGGCCGAGCTTCTTCGAGCAGCCGCCGGCCAAAAGAATAGCCGCTGCGCCGAAAGATAGACAGATAGCTGAAGATTTCATATATCTTATAGTTATTAAAGTTATTTCATTATATTTCAACAGGTTGCGTAAATCAACCGACCTATTTCCCGACTTTCGCCGGAGATTAGATATAATTCCGGATGTAAAATTAGAAAAAAAAGTTGAGAAAAATTTGCACAACTCAAAAAAACTTACTAACTTTGCACTCGCAAACGGGAAACAACGAAGCTCAAACGGAGCGACACCCGCAAGCAACACACCAACAAATGACTCCGTAGCTCAGTTGGTAGAGCAAATGACTCTTAATCATTGG
The DNA here is from genome assembly GCA_947176655.1 of uncultured Prevotellaceae bacterium. GTDB lineage: Bacteria > Bacteroidota > Bacteroidia > Bacteroidales > Bacteroidaceae > Physcousia. Next base: position 1,818 of record CAMWRK010000195.1, read on the forward strand.
GTCGTGAGTTCGAGCCTCACCGGGGTCACTGAAGGGTCTATCAGACCGATGAATTCCTCTGAAAATCGTTGATTTTCAGAGGTTTTTCTTTTTACCCCTGTCCCGTTTCGGCGCAAAATATTGAAGTAGCCGGTGTGCAAGAAGGGTGCAGAAAATTTTGTACTCGGAATTGCACCCTCTTAGGGTTATATTTCGCTATTTTTCAATATGTTGCGATGAACGCGTCTTGTGAGGGCTGCACCCTTTTAGCTCATGGAGAGGGTGCAGTTGTGAGATTGGAGAGAAGGTATATTGAAAGCCTCAATGCAGGAGGATGTGCAGCCCCGAACCTAATTTTGAGCATTTTTTGTCGGCAACAACCGATTAAAAAGTGTTAAAAAAGGGTGCAAATTGAGGGTGCAGTTTTATCAAAATGCAGAAAACCGTTGAAATTGCTCCCTCGTAACCTTGACTTTTCATTTGTCTTCGGATTTACAGTTTGTGAAACCGAGAAAAAATTTGTATCTTTAGTTTAACCATTAAAGCCACAAGACAAATGAAATTATCCAATGAGAGCTATTTCTCGCTGAACTTCATAGCGAGAAAGGCAAGACCAAACAAGGAGGGAGAAATTCCCATTGCCCTCCGCATTACTATGAATGGGCAGCGTGCTGAGGTATATACCAACAGGTATGTAGCTCCCAACAACTGGGATGCGTCCAAAGGTCAGTCAAAAGGTAAAACGAAGAAAGACCTTGAACTGAACCGCTATCTCGACACCATCCGTACCAAAATCTGTGAGATCCATAACCAACTCGTCATGCGTGATGAGATGGTTAATCCCGACACCTTGAAAAAAGCCTTCCTCGGAAAGCTGCAAAAGCCTACAATGCTCTGCGAGGCGTTCCGTGAGGTCAACAAGAAGGTACGGGACAAAAACGAACGCGGCGACATCTGCGAGGGTACACGCCTGCGCTGGGAGAGGTGCGTAAAGTATCTGGAGGAATTCCTCATGGACAACCAAGATGTCAAGGATATTCCGATGAAAAAACTGACATCAGGAATGGTTGACGACTTCGAGCACTTCCTGCGAATAAAGAAGGGTTGTGCAAACAATGCCGCCGTCCGTTATATACGCTATCTCAAAAGTGTTATACGCACGGGTATCGCCAATAAATGGATTGAGGATGATCCTTTCGTGGGCAAACGCTATGTCCGCACTAAGCCGAAGAGAGAAAAACTGACTGAGGCTGAACTCCAGCGTATCATCGAACTTGACCTTAGCGAGTTGCCTCGTCTTGACCTCGTGCGCGACACTTTTGTGTTCTGCTGCTTTACAGGTCTTGCTTTCGCAGATATATCAACCCTCAAACGTGAACACGTCGTTACTGATGACAAAGGTGAGATGTGGATACGCAAGGCACGTGAGAAAACTGATGAACTGAGCGTAATCCCGATGCTGGAGATACCTCGTAAGCTGATGGAGAAATACAGGAGCCATCCGAGGGTTGTTGAAAAGGATGCTGTAATTCCGGTCATCTCCAATCAGCGTATGAACTCCTATCTTGACGAGATAGCAACCAAAGCTGAAATCAAAAAGCACCTGACAACCCACATTGCGCGCCATACATTCGCTACAATGTCGCTCAATAATCATGTGCCTATTGAAACAGTCTCAAAGATGCTGGGACACCGCGACATCGCCACTACTCAGATATATGCCACCATGCTTGAACAGACTGTATCTGAAGATATGTGTCGTATGAGAGATAAATTCGATGGCCTGAAAGTGGACATCAAACCGTTGCCGGAGAAACCAACTACATTTGAGCGTCCACCTCAGCCTAAACGAGGACGTCCCAAAAAGACAAAATAATTGACATCTAACGGAAAGAGCGACAATCGAGATATACTCGGCTGTCGCTCTCTTTTTGTTCAATCATAATATGCAGGATGGAAATTCTCATCAAGCATCTGTTGTATCTCGTGCTCCGGATATAGGCATTTGCCGCATATCATATAGTATGAGAGTATTCCTCTGTCACGGTAGTTCTGTACTGTTCGCCTCGTTACTTTAAGTCGTTCTGCAACTTCCTTGTCATCAAGGAAACACATTCCTCCCAATACAGGATGGTGGTTATCTCGGATTATACCGACTGCTTCAAATGCGTTTTGGGATTGTGTACGGGCAGCGATAATTCGCATATCCGATTTGGTAATAATCTCATTCCCCATAGGCAACACGGTTTAACTGGATACCATTTTGCTCCATGTAACGGACAATCTCTGTTACAGGATACCTGACGCTTCCATCATCAATTCTAATGTAACCTATCTTTCCGCTGTTTCGGAGAGATTGTAGGGTTGTCTTGCCGATATGGAGAAAATCGCAGACCTCGGCAGAAGTCATCAAGTCATCTGTTTCCTTTCGGCGCAAGCGATTAGCCAATATTATGACCATATTGCATAGAAGCTCATGCTCATCAAGGATACAATCAAGCGTCTCCTTCTCAATTAGTAGGACTTCCATAAAAGTAGTTTGGATTTAGTGGTGGTGGGTGGATGATTTGAAAAAGGCAGCGGGTATCCCTCCCGCTGCCTCACCACTAAATCCACAAT
>CAMWRK010000196.1 GCA_947176655.1 uncultured Prevotellaceae bacterium
TGAGCATGTCATGGACAAACTTGTCTGCGCCGGATTCAACGACATAGTGATAAATGTCCATCATTTTGCTGATATGATTGAAGACTGGGGACAGTCTGCTATAATGCATTCTTACAGCGATAAAAAACTAAGAATCAGTTTTTCAGATGAACGCTACGGACTTCTTGAAACCGGTGGCGGCATAGCTCATGCTGCCGCCTTGCTTACAGACAATAACCCGGAACAAAGATTTCTTGTGCACAATGTGGACATTCTTTCCAATGTAGACCTTGCTGCATTTTGGGAACATGCTTCCGAAGCTGATGCTGTTCTGTTGGTATCGGCACGCACGACCTCGAGATATTTGATTTTTGATGACGATATGCATCTGGTTGGCTGGACTAACATCAGTACCGGAGAAATCAGGAGTCCGTATGAATCCGTGCACAAGACTCTCGCGTCACGTGCTAAAGATGCGCTTGATATAGACAAATATCATTTAAGGGCTTTTGCAGGAATACATCAGATAAAGACAGGACTATTGCAGCGTATGGCATCCATGCCATGCAAATTCAGCATAGTTGATTTCTATATCAACATCTGCACTCAAGCCGATATCAGAGGCTATGTACAGAACGATTTGAGGTTGATGGATGTCGGTAAAACAGATTCATTGTCTCGTGCCGAACAATTCATCATGCTGCGTCAACCTTAATTCATGGCTGCATGCATCGGTTAAATTGTGATATATCAGCGGCTTCTTTTGATGTTTGCGTTACATTTCCGATAATGTACATTATGTTTACTTGTTATCCTGTTACTTTTCTTTTCCTTTACGGAACTTGCTCACTGCCATAAGAAAAAATCTCAGCCTACACTCCATGACGTTGTCAGGCTGAGATTTTGACTATGAAATACGGATCTGCAGAATATCAGTATACGGCAATACGTTTTTTCTTACCGTCTATAATTACGATGCCCTCCTTGGGAAGAGCACTGAGTTTCTGACCGTGAAGATTGTATATGCCACGCGGTGCTACGCTGTTACTGCCGGACGGAGCGTCATATACAGATGTGAGAATGTCCGTCACTTCAATGTTGGGATTCTCTATTATATACATTTTCGAACCATGGTCGCTCCATGTCCAGTTGCGAACTGCCTGAGGGTTTTCCTTGGTGCAAATACATGCAAAGTATGTGGAACTCTCACTATAACCGCCACCTGCATGAAAACTGAATGTGCCGTCGCCATTGTCGCGGATTACGTCCAATGCAGTCTTGTTAGATGTAAAGACATAGTCTCTGTCCCTGCGTGTAACATAGCATTGATTGGCGGGCTGATAAAGATAATATTCGTTTCCTTCTTTCAATATCTGCCAGATGACGGTGGAATCAAAAGGGCTTACCTCCTCTTTATATATGTTTGCCACTGCAACATTTGCAGGAAATCCTTGATACGTAGCACTGGTGATTCCGCGAAGGCTTACGTATGTATTGGATATGCTTCCGTTCCATGCCAGATAACCTTCTCCGCTTTTGGCCTTGATGTGGTAGGCCATATCATTGCGAAGCTCCGAAAGGTCGCTGATGGCTCTGTATGCCAGTATCTTTTTATATGTCACGGTGAGAACGTTGCTTTCCGCATCCAGTGACAATGTTGCCACATAGCCGTCTATAGGGACTGCCGTAACATCGTCAGCAGAGAAATACTGAGATGCGTCTATTGCCTCTCCGTCGGAATATTCGTTTCCTACATAGACCACACCACCCTGCCCTTCAGGGGCGCCAACAACCTTGACTGTGTAGCGGTTGGACTGCTGCATGTCGCCCATGATGCTGACATAACCGCCACGTATGTATTCACCCGGAATGGTATATGTGTTGTCTGCATTTATGGCTGTGACTGGCACGTTGACGAGTACCCAGTTGGGGTTACCGAGTTCGTCAAGCTGTTCCGTAGCATTGACATTGTAGCCGTATTTCAGTGTAAAGCCATTCTGCACAAAGCCCTTTTCCGGAATAATCTTCACTTTAAGAGGCTGGTTGTATGCAGTCTGATAGTTCTGCAATGGTCTTTCGTCTTCGGCCAGGACTATGTCGCCGTTCAACTGTGATGCACTAACGTTTACCACATCTCCGTGCACGTCAAGAGTGACATCGACAATGCCGCCGCCATCGGCAATTATTGTCGTAGAACCACCCGGATTCAGACTGTTCCAGTCCACCTTGTAACGCATACGGTAGAATCCGATCTCGGCATCTGCCGGCACGACAAACTTGGGCACGCCTGCACCTATGGTATTTCCGTTTGCCGTTGTCGTACCGTCACTCTTATACCATTTGTCGTTAATCATTGCTGCACTGTAGCTCACTATGTCGCTTCCTGCATTCGGAATACCTCTTTCGCTGACATCATAGGAGAAAGAGCCGTCACGCCCCCAGTCGGCATATACGTATGCACTCATCCATGAACCGGTGTATGCGAATGTCGGCTGCACCTCCTGCCCGGCTTTTGCAGAGAACACATCGGTACATACACTTTCATTATACACGTACTTGCCTTTACCAGTGACAGTCTGTGCCTTTCCGTTCACAGTGAGTCCCACCCCGGTGAAGCTGCGGTCTGTGCGCGTCGGAGTTGTTTCCTTGTCAAAGTTCACGGCATACTTGTCTGTTGTGAAACGCTTCTCCGGATTGTTGTCCACGACAATATCATCGAAATATGACACCCAGTCCGCATCATCGGCATGCGGAGAACGCAAATCCGGAACAATGACAAGTGAATAGATGTCTATGCCACTGGCTGTATTTTCTTCCATAGAATGCGAGAAACCCTTGAAGCCAACGACTATGTCCTGCCATCCAGCCTGAGCCTTGACTGGAGCGTTGGTTATGGCCCAGAACTGTTCGTCCTCACCGTTCTGCCAGTCCCAGTTGCTCTCCAGACGCTTGCCCAATCCCATTACCATCATGCGTGAGTCTGCCGGCTTGTCCTTCAGATAGGCCATCACGTGTATGTATTGCATCTGCTTTGTCACGCGCAGAGGTTCTTTCAGGTCTATTCTCACGCCGAAAGCATTGCCGGCATGCCGGCTTCTTTGTACGGCCAGTACCTTGGCCGACGGATTTGGTGCTATACCCAAAACCTTGTCCACCTCAGTGTCCGGATTGTCGGTCACACCAGCATTACCATGCAATACTCCGGTTCTGAACGGACTCTCTGTCCAATGGTCATAGACACCAATATTCTTATAGTCTTCAGTTTCAAAACCGATGACTGTCTGTGCTGTTGCAGTTATGCCAATTGCCAGCACGACTGCGGAAAGGATATGTTTCTTCTTCATCATGGTTATACTATCAATATACGCTCAGATTAGACAATAACGGGCATGCCCTGCTGTCAAGAATGTTTATGCGCAGTTTCTTCGCACGGTATCCCTCGCCATAGCTGTCGGCAGTGTTGCCGTTCAGCGGAATGATTCTCTTATATCCCACAGTTGTGGTCTCCATAACAGGACACAATTCGCGCCAGCTGTTGCCGTCGGCACTGTATTCTATGCGGAAGTCCTTGATGCGTTGTCCAAGTTTGATGGGCTCCTGCATAAGCAGATAGCGTAATGTCTGCGGTTCGTCCCATGATAGAGTGATGGTGGCCGTAAGACTGCCGTCATTCGTTCCCCAGTATGTTTCCTTGTCGCCATCAGTCAGGTTGGCCGCTTCGTACTTGCCGCCGGTGCGTGTCTCGCTTACATCTATTGTCGCTGATTTGGCTAAATCAGTTGCTGCCGTACTCTCGTCCTGTCCGTACACGGGCACCGCCAAACGCTCGTGCAGCATCTTGCCAAGTTTCTTCAGTTCGTTCACTGTGTTTGTAGGCAACACGCCATACTGGTCCGGTGGACAGTTGAGGATAAGTGTAGCATTGCGGCCCACAGTTTCCAGATACATCTGGAACAGTCGGTCGGCACTCTTCATCGTCTCGCCCTGATGCCAAAACCACCCCTGGTTTGTGGCCTTGGCGTCGCTCTCGCCAGGATTCCAGAACCAACCGTTTATGTCGCCCTGCTCGCGCACTCCGCTACCTCCGTAGTCAGTCATAGCCCAGTCCGTCTCGCCAGCATATCCTGCCTCGTTTCCTATCCAGCGTGCCTCGCCGCCTACGCCCCACAAGACGCAGTTGGGAGCAATGCGGTGCACACGGGCACGCAGGTTCGGAGTGTCGTAATATATGTCCGCGTCCACCTGGCGTGTGCCGCCTTCGCCGCCGTAATAGCCGTCTCCGCCGTTAGCACCGTCAAACCACATCTCGAACTGGTCGCTGCCATACTGTGCCAGTTCCTCACACTGTTTTAGGAATACCTCCGTTACGTACGTATCCTTGCCGTAGTGGGCGGAGTTGCGATCCCAAGGCGAGATG
>CAMWRK010000197.1 GCA_947176655.1 uncultured Prevotellaceae bacterium
CTATAGAGGTGGCCGAGGACATGTTGAAATATCGTGACGCTGATGCCGGCTTGACGGGATGTGCGCTTGTTCAGGCAAAAAGGCTTTGGGGCAAGGCTTTGTTTGGGCGGTGGGGCGAAAATAGAACGGGCATTGAAAAATAAAACGTGTTTCCGGTGCGTTATTCCGGTATGCAGTGGACAGACAGAATCAGACAGGTCAGGATAGCGCTGATAACCGTGGCCGTGCTGCTCAGTGTGGCTTCGCTTGTGGTCAGCCACTATCTTGTTCGTGACCTCAAGCGCGAGGAGCAGATCAAAATGGAGACGTGGGCTGCGGCAATGCGTTCGCTCGAGGAGGCTGATGAACATACCGACCTTTCGCTTGTGCTCAGGGTGCTGAACAGCAACAATACCATCCCTGTCAAGGTGGTGGACAGCAACGGCTGTGTGCAGATGCAGCGCAACATGGAGGACGCGGACAGGACACCGCGCCATTCCATACGCATATCGTTGTCTGAGGCGGAATGGATGGATGTATATTATGATGACTCTCTGCTGTTGCGCCGTCTGGCCATTTGGCCGTACGTGCAGCTCGGCATAGTGTCGGTGTTTGTCATGGTTGCCATATTCGCCTTGCTGAGCAGCAAGAAGTCAGAACAGAACAAGGTGTGGGTAGGGTTGTCAAAGGAAACAGCACACCAGCTCGGCACACCTATCAGCAGCCTTATGGCGTGGGTGGAGGTGCTCAGGGAGACGTATCCCGAAGACACCCTCATTCCGGAGATGGGGCGTGACGTGCAACGGCTACGCCTTATAGCCGAACGCTTCTCCAAGATAGGTTCGCTGCCGGAACTGCACGGCACCGATGTGGCCGAGGTGATAAGCCGCGTGGCCGACTATGTCCGCTGCCGTGTCAGCAACCGCGTATCTATCCGTACCGATTTGCCTGACGGACATGTGGAAGTGCCGCTGTGCGCACCTTTGTTCGAGTGGGTTGTGGAGAATCTGTTCAAGAATGCCGTGGATGCCATGGACAGCGAGGGGTGCATCGTCATTACCCTCCGCCGCGAGGCATACATGTGTTCTATAGAGGTGTCCGACACGGGGAAGGGAATACCGCAGGGCAGATGGAAGACGGTGTTCCTGCCGGGATACACCACCAAGTCGCGAGGGTGGGGGCTGGGACTGTCCTTGGCCAAAAGGATCGTGGAAGAATACCACCGCGGACGTATCTATGTGAAACACAGCGAACCGGGTCATGGTACGGTTTTCCGCATAGAACTGAAATCGTAAGGAGCTGCGCCTCAGAATGACTGACTTTGTGTGTTATTTTTGCCGGCTACTTGGAAAAAATGCTTCGCAACTCTGGCTAAATTAATTAAAATGTCGTATCTTTGCACCCCGTATGGACAGAGTGGACGGCTATAGGCTTGACCTTGGCGGCATGACAGAGGATGCCGTGTCGCACCGCTGGCAGTTGACCGATGATTTCTTTGCCGCAGTAAACGGGCGTGAGATAGGGAAAGGACAAGTGGATGTGGCGTTGCGGGTTAAACGGACATCCGAGGCTTTCGAACTGGAATTCGGCTTCGATGGCGTTGTGGAAGTGGAGTGCGACCGCTGTCTGGGGCGTATGAACCAGCCGGTTCACGGGGAAACAGTCCTGCATGTCAGATTGGATGATGAGGACGGTGATGACGGCGAACTGATAACCGTAGCCCGCGTGCCTGGTATTCTCGACTTGTCGTGGCACATGTATGAAATGGTGGCTTTGGGGATTCCTCTCCGCCATGTGCATCCCGACGGCGAGTGTGATGCCGCAATAGTGCAGCGTCTCGACGGCGAGGGACAGGAGCGGCAGACGGATTCGCGCTGGGACGCACTGAAAGAACTGATAACAAAAACTAATAAATAAAGTATAAAAAGAAAATGGCACATCCTAAAAGAAGACAGTCAAAGTCTCGTACTCTCAAGAGAAGAACCCATGACAAGGCAGTAGCTCCTGCATTGGCGGTATGCTCTAACTGCGGTGAATTTTACGTTTACCACACCGTATGTCCTTCTTGCGGTTACTACCGCGGCAAGCTGGCTATTGAGAAGGAGGCTTGATTTTATCCAGCCAATCGACAGGGTCTTGAATATAGCCGTAGGAGCACCTGCACTTGTTGTGGATACTCTGCGGCTTTATTTTTTATCCGTCCTTGTGCGCGCATGCGCGCGTTAATATTATATAAGGTGCAAGGCACACCATACAAACAAGAAGTAGGAGTTCTCGATAACATATATGGAAAAGATAAACGCAGTGATAACCGGTGTCGGAGGATATGTGCCCGACTATATCCTGGACAACGAGGAAATGTCCACCATCGTTGAGACAAGCGATGAATGGATAATGGAACGTATAGGCGTGAAGACCCGCCATATTCTGAAACCTGAACAGGGAGCCGGTACCAGCTACATGATGATACGCGCCGTCAGGCAGTTGTTGCGCAAGACAGGCGTGGATCCGCAGAGCGTGGACATGGTGTTGTGCGCCACAACCACTCCCGACTATCATTTCCCCTCCACGGCATCCATTGTCATAGGTGCCTGTGGAATGAAGAATGCTTTCGGTTATGACATGGAGGCCGCATGTGCCGGTTTCCTCTATGGTTTGGAGATGGCCGCTTCCTATATCCGCAGCGGACGTTACAAGCGTGTCATACTTTGCGGAGGTGACCACATGAGTTCCATGACCAACTATACGGATCGCAACTCGTGCCCCATATTCGGTGACGGTGCCGCATGTGTAATGATGGAGGCCACTACCGAAGAAGTAGGTCTGCTCGACGGCTATTACCGTACAGACGGCAAGGGACGCGAAAATCTGTGCATGAAGGCAGGCGGTTCAGCCAAGATGCCCACGCACGAGACAGTGGACAACTACGAACATACGGTATACCAGGAAGGTAGGGCCGTGTACAAACATGCTGTTCTGGACATGTCTTCCGCCGTGAAACTGATAGCCGACCGCAACGGCCTCAATGCCGACAATATCGACTGGGTGGTTCCTCATCAGGCCAATATCAACATAGAGGTTTCGGTAGCAAGCCGCATAGACATCCCGCGGGAAAAGGTGATGGTGAACATTGACCACATGGCCAATACCTCGGGTGGCACGCTGCCTCTTTGTCTCTGGGAATACGAACCCTTGCTGAAGAAGGGAGACAAACTTGTGTTCACCGCTTTCGGAGCCGGATTCACATGGGGTGCAAGCTATATGGTATGGGGCTACGACGGTGCCACAGAGGCGGCAAAGGAACCTGCCGACTTCTACAAGGAGGGTGAGATATCCCGTGAGGAATGGTATGCCAGACGTGCTGCCGCACGCTCTGCGGAATAACCGTCGGTTATGCATGAATCCTACTGTGGACAGCAAGAAGCAATTGAACGAGTGGACGAGCAGGAGAATATAATGGTAAACGGTGGAGTGCATGGCGTGCAGATGCCGCATAAGGCCGGTTTTGTAAACATCGTCGGCAATCCGAATGTCGGAAAGTCGACGCTGATGAATCTGCTTGTGGGCGAGCGTATAAGTATTGCCACGTTCAAGGCGCAGACTACACGCCATCGTATAATGGGCATACTGAACACGCCGGAAATGCAGATATGTTTCTCGGATACTCCTGGTGTGCTGAAACCCAACTACAAGTTGCAGGAACAGATGTTGCAGTTCTCTGTTTCGGCATTGCAGGATGCCGACGTGCTTCTCTATGTGACGGACATGGTGGAAACACCGGACAAGAACTCCGATTTCGTGGAAAAAGTGCAGCGCATGCAGGTTCCGGTCATTGTGGTCATCAACAAGATAGATTTGTCTGACCCGCAGACCCTTCAGGCGAAGTACGACGAGTGGCATGGCATATTGCCGCAGGCGGAGATACTGCCCGTTTCGGCGCTGCACCGTTTCGGCGTGGATCAGTTGCTTGGACGTATCAAGGAACTGTTGCCGGAGTCGCCGGCCTATTTCGACAAGGATCAGTGGACGGACAAACCGGCGCGTTTCTTCGTTAACGAGATTATCCGCGAGAAGATACTGTTGTACTACGACAAGGAGATTCCGTACAGCGTGGAGGTTGTCGTGGAGGCGTTCAGGGAAAGCGGCAGGAACATACATATAAATGCTGTGATATACGTGGAGCGCGATTCACAGAAGGGCATCATCATAGGACATCAGGGTGTGGCTCTCAAGAAGGTGAGTACCGAAGCACGCAAGTCGCTGGAACGCTTCTTTGGCAAAAGTATCTATCTGGAAATTTTCGTGAAGGTAGACAAGGACTGGAGGCAAAGTTCCAGGGCGATGAAACAGTACGGATACGATTTGGATTAGAAGATTTTTAAGGATAACTTCCACGTCTATCCACAGC
>CAMWRK010000198.1 GCA_947176655.1 uncultured Prevotellaceae bacterium
GTTGGTGCAAATAAGAACTCTGTCAAGATTATCGGTGACAATACCGACAAGTATTGCCAGGCTTATTTCTCTTATGACTCCAAGAAGAGCGGCGGTTTCACATGCTCTCACCTGCGTTTCGGCGATACGCCCATCCGCAGCACTTACCAGATTAAGACACCTAACTTCGTGGCATGCCATGTCCAGGCTTATCTGCGTATGTACGATGTGGTAAGAGGCCTGCAGCCCAACGGACAGTTCCTGCTGAACACCATTTTCGAGGGCGAGGAACTGGTAAACTTCATCCCCAACAGCCTGAAGAAGTATTTCGCGGAGAAGAATATCACGGTATATTATATCAACGCGACGAAGATTGCACAGGAAATAGGCCTCGGCAACCGCACGAACACCATATTGCAGTCGGCATTCTTCCGCATCACCGAGGTCATTCCCGTGGAACTGGCCGTGGAGCAGATGAAAAAAGCCATAGTCAAGTCATACGGCAAGAAGGGCGAGGATGTGGTGAACATGAACTATGCCGCCGTGGATCGCGGTGGAGAGTATAAGGTGCTTCCCGTAGATCCGGCATGGGCGGATCTGCCTGCAGATGATGCTCCTGCGTATGACGAACCGGAGTATATCACGAATCTGGTGCGTCCCATCAATGCACAGAACGGCGACCTTCTGCCCGTGAGCGCATACAAGGGCATTGAGGACGGTACATGGGAACAGGGTACGGCTGCCTATGAAAAGCGTGGTGTGGCCGGATTCGTGCCTGTGTGGAACAGCGAGAACTGCATTCAGTGCAACAAGTGCGCTTTTGTCTGCCCGCATGCCGCCATACGTCCTGTCGTCATGACAGACGAGGAACTGGCCGGTTACAATGGTCAGAGCATAGAGATGAAGGCTCCTGCCACCATGAAGGGCATGCATTTCGTCATTGCCGTTGACGACAAGGACTGTCTGGGTTGTGGCAACTGTGCCGACGTGTGTCCCGGCAATCCCAAGAAGGGCAAGGCGCTGAACATGACGCCTTACGATGATTCTTCTGCCGAGGCAGAGCAGAATGCCGCAGACTGGAAGCACTTCATGCAGAAGGTTACAAGCAAGCAGCACCTTGTGGACATAAAGCAAAGTCCAAAGAACAGCCAGTTCGCAAAGCCTCTGTTCGAGTTCAGCGGTGCATGTTCAGGTTGTGGCGAGACACCCTACGTAAGGCTCATCAGCCAACTTTTCGGCGACCGCCAGATGGTGGCCAATGCTACTGGATGCTCTTCCATTTATTCCGGTTCAATACCTTCCACTCCGTATACAAGAAATGCAGAAGGACAAGGGCCGGCCTGGGCTAATTCTCTGTTCGAGGATTTCTGTGAGTTCGGTCTGGGAATGGTGCTGGCAACCAAGAAGATGAAAGCGCGTATCAATGCTCTGCTCAACGAGGCCATTGCCAGTGCCGACACTCCGGCTGAGTTCAAGGCCGCCGCGGAGCAGTGGATAGCGGGCCAGAACGACAGCGAGGCTTCAAAGGCCGCCGCCGCCGTCCTGAAACCTCTTATCGCAGCAGGTGCCGAGGCAGGTTGCCCCGTGTGCGCACAACTGAAGGAACTGGATCACTATCTCGTCAAGCGCAGCCAGTGGATAATAGGAGGTGACGGTGCTTCATACGACATTGGTTACGGCGGTCTGGATCACGTGATAGGTTCTGGCGAGGATGTCAATATCTTTGTAATAGACACTGAGGTATATTCCAACACCGGCGGTCAGGCCTCTAAGGCTACTCCTATCGGAGCAATAGCACAGTTCGCTGCCAACGGCAAGCGCGTAGGCAAGAAAGATCTTGGCCTGATGCAGGCAACGTATGGCAACGTCTATGTGGCTCAGGTGGCTATGGGTGCCGACCAGGCTCAGTGTCTGAAAGCATTCCGCGAGGCTGAGGCATGGCATGGCCCGTCACTGGTGATTGCATACGCTCCGTGCATCAACCATGGTCTGAAGGCCAAGGGCGGCATGGGCAAGAGCCAAGCCGAGGAAGCCAAGGCCGTAGAGTGCGGTTACTGGCATCTGTGGCGTTATAATCCCGCACTGGGCGAAGAGGGGCAGAATCCTTTCCAGCTGGACAGCAAGGAACCGGACTGGGAGAAGTTCCAGGACTTCCTTGAGGGCGAAGTGCGCTTCCTCTCTCTGAAAAAGGCTGCTCCTACGGAGGCTCAGGAACTGTACGATGCCTGCAAGGAGGCTGCAAAGCGACGCTACAAGTCTTACGTCCGCAAGACGCAGGAGGACTGGTCTCTGTAACAGTGGACGGACATTGCGGAATAACTACGAAACGGACACCTCTTCGCATGACGACGAAGGGGTGTCCGTGCAATATTGTCTTTAAATTTTGTTGAATAACTTATGTCTGAGATAAACAAACCGGAATATATACAGGAACTGTTGGACAAGGCTCTGGATTTCAGCGTTGAGGCTGGCAAGAGCATCATACTTGCCATCATCATCTATTTTGTCGGACGACTTATTGTCTCCGTTATCAACCGTATGGTTGACGGCATGATGGAGCGCAGAAAAATAGACCCTACTATACAGACCTTCATGCGTAGCATGTTGCACGTCATGCTGACATTGCTGTTGCTCATAAGCGTTGTCAGTGCGCTGGGCGTGAATACAACAAGCTTTGCAGCCCTGCTGGCATCGGCAGGTGTAGCTGTCGGCATGGCATTGTCTGGCAATCTTCAGAATCTGGCCGGCGGTATCATCATCCTTTTCTTCCGTCCTTTCAAAGTGGGGGACTACATCGAGGCACAGGGTGCCGGAGGTACGGTCATGGAGATACAGCTCTTTCATACCATACTGAATACTACGGACAACAAGAAGATTTACCTGCCTAACGGAGCACTGTCCAGCGGCAACATTACCAATTACAGCCGCGAACCGTTGCGCAGGGTAGATCTCACCGTGTCTGTCGAATATGGCGAAGACCTGGACAAGGTGCGGAGAGTGCTGCAGGAACTCTTTGCGGCGGACGGGCGGATACAGAAGGATCCGGCACCTTTCGTGGCACTTGGAGCATTGGCTGACAGTAGCGTCAACATGACGGTACGCGTGTGGGTTCTGCGTGAGGACTACTGGGGCGTGTTTTTCGATACCAACGAGAAAATATATAACGAGTTCAACCGTCAGGGCATAGGATTCCCATATCCGCAGCTGACTGTGCACAAAGGTTCGGAATAAGTTACTGTGTGTGCCGTGCATGACCGTGCGGCAGTGACATGTGCGAGACGTTTTTACTTTGATATGGACGCGAGAAAGAAATGAAGTTGCTATACGTCATAGAACATATCTCCACGGTGGGTGGGTTGGAGCGCATCCTCGTGGCAAAACTCAATGCTTTGGCGGCAGAGCCGGGACATGAGGTAGTTCTTATGACTGTGTGGCGTGATGGTGCTCCGCCAGCTTTCCCCTTGGACAGCAGGGTGGGGCGGGTATGTCTTGGTGTCAGGCGTCCGGTGTCTGCTTTGGGGATGATGGTATCCATGCCGCGTGTAATAGCCAGATTCAACCGCATGGTAAGGGAGATTTCTCCGGACATAACTGTGCATTTCCGTGCCGTGGGAGCCATGCTTGCGGCGTTTTCCAAGCGGCACGGACATATTGTCTTTGAGACGCATTCCGCCCGTCAGCACTGCAATCACCGTTGGCTGTATCCGCTGATGGAGCGCAGATCGGATGCCGTTGTCTGCCTCACAGGGGCAGATGCTGGAAATTACAGCCGCGCATCGCGTGTGGAGGTTATACCGAATTTTACGGACATGAAGCCTGTGGTGCCGGCAGGACAGCGTGACTATGGAGCGCGCCGTTGTGTTTATTCCGGGCGACTATGTGCGGAAAAGAATCCGTTGCGACTGCTTCGTCTTTGGAAAAATATCCAGGCAAGTCATCCGGACTGGACGTTGGACATGTATGGTACCGGCGAACTCGAAAGCGAGGTCATGGCGGAGATGGAGGCTCTGGGCATAGGCGGCAGCGTGACGATGCACGGCAATGTTGCCGATATGGCGGCGGCATACAGTCACGGAAGCATTCTTCTGCTTACATCGAGGACAGAGGGATTCCCGATGACGGTAATAGAGGCGATGCGTTGCGGCCTGCCGGTTGTAAGTTTTGACTGTCCTTATGGCCCGGCCGAGATAATAAGGGACGGCGTGAACGGATTTCTGGTGCCGCAGACGGATGATGCGGCTTTCGTGCACTGCGTTTCCTCTCTTATGGATAACGAGGCATTGAGACAGCGTATGGGTATGCAGGCCGCCTCTGACTCGTCAGGATATTCTGCGGATGCTGTTATCGGAAAATGGAAGACCTTCTTCCGTGAGGTGGCTGCCGACGGCAGGCCGTGCCGCT
>CAMWRK010000199.1 GCA_947176655.1 uncultured Prevotellaceae bacterium
TCCTCTTTCTCTATGAGACGTGCACGACTCTTGCCTACATTAAAGATGCCCATCGGGCCACTCATGCCGCCGCCGTCACTGCCTGAGCCGCTGCCGCCGCCCATGCGCCGCATAATGAAGAGCCAGAAGACTACCAGAAGAATCATGGGTCCGAGGTTCACGATAAAACCCCACCACGGAGACTCTGTCTGATGCTCGTAACGCACATCCCCCGTGAAACTGCCATTGGCACGCTCCGTCTCAATAAAGTCGTCCAGTTTGTCGGAACTCGGATACTGCGTCACCACGGACGGCGTTTGATTCTTGAAATCGCCGTTACCGGGAAACACATCCCTATAGTGTTCGGGCAAAAGCTGCAGGACAGCCGTTCCCTTGTCCTTGTTGGCAATGAGAGCCTTGCCATATCCCTTGCGGACATAGTTCTGAAACTCGGTATAGCTGACCTCCTTGACTGAAGAAGCCGTCAGCGGCTGCCCGTCTCCGGTGAAAAAGAAATAGGCAAGCACTGCCAATATAGCGATATATACCCACGTGAAACTGAACGTGAGCCGCGGTCTGTTGTTCTTGTTGCTGCTGTTTGCCATTAGTCTAAATCAGGTATTTCCGTCAGTTCGGCATCTGCCCACAAATGCTCGATATTATAAAATGCCCTCTCCTCGGGCAGGAATATATGCACGATAACCTCTGCATAGTCCATAGCCACCCATACACTGTTGCGCAGGCCATCCACAGCCAGCGGACGTGCAGAGCATAGTTCACGTGCCTTGTCGCCCACACTCATAGCCAGCGCATGCACCTGCGAGGGGCTGCCGCCATGGGCTATGACAAAATAGGTACAGATAGTATCCTCTATGCCGCTTAAGTCGACAACGACAATATTGCGTCCCTTCTTATCCTGAAGGCCATCGACTATGGAATCGACCAATTTATGTGTTCCTTTATGATACATTATATATATAATTAGGGTTCAAAGGTACGACTTTTAGCAGTAGGGAACAAATAAAACAAAGAAATCGGCCTCCTTTTTTGTACTTTTTCACGAAAAAGTTTGGATGAATCGGAAAAAGGCCTTAACTTTGCACATGCAAACGGGGACGAGCGGACAGTCAATCACTCCTCTTGACAACGTTGCAAAAGCTTGGGCTATGGTGTAATGGTAACACTGCAGATTCTGGTCCTGCCTTTCCTGGTTCGAGTCCGGGTAGCCCAACATTCCGAAAGTGGTTCTTCATGGGAAGAACCACTTTTTATTTCTATCCCCAAACGAAGGCTCCAGGCCGGTTCCGCAACAAATCAGGGCTCAGTAGCAAATCGGTGGGGGGACGGATGAGCGGATGAGCGGAAAGATTGTGCGCGGGTAACCTTTGTAATAATATTTCAATATACTGTCAAGCATCCATATAAGGGCTGAAGCGGTCTCCGAAGTGCGTCTTTGCGGTGTCCCAAACGAGGCATCGTGATGTCGGGGGTGAGACATCGTGGTCTTAAGCGTTAAGACCGTCGGTCTTCGCGCTTAAGACCACGGTCTTTCGACCCGAAGACCGCGGTGTCTTTTTTGGGGGTATGCGAAATGCCGGGCACATGAAGCCTTGATGCGTCTTTATGTGTCAGTACGGCATGTTGGTGTGCTATAGCAACATTCTGCAATACAGCAATATACAAGTGAGGCGACGCGAAAGACGTGAGAAACGTTTCCCATTGGTATTCTACATAGCCTGTCAAATCTCCTTCTGTCCAACACCCAAAATCAATATTTGTGCTAAAGGTACCGTCCAGATCATGTCTGTCGCGATGCCAACGTGTAATGTTTTTTCAACAGAACACGGGTGCTATCCACACTGATTTTCTACTGAGCCCAAATCAGTTGGGATAACAATCGCATCCTGCAGGCAAAAAATCTAATGAAAAAAAAGTTTACATGCCAGCGTAGCGACTGACGGCATTTGACCGATGCTCACAGCACCAAGGAATTAAATTACAGAATTTGCAATGGTGGAATTGACCAGAAAATAAGATTCTTTATTATCGGACACCAATAATTTGGACAACACCTTGGCCATGCCCATTGTCATGCGCCAGTTTATCTCCACGCACGGATGCACAGTTCCCTCAGCAGTGACAAGCATGTCCACTCCAACAGGGCCGGAATACCAGGAGGCAAGCCGCGGAAGGTTCTCCACATACCATCTGCGCACCTCGGCAAGTGTGCCGGGACATCGTAGCGTAGCGGCTATCATCGTCTCGAACTCCTGCTCTGTGCCGTCCGTGTTGTCCAGAAAATGCCCCCGAGCATCGGTGCGGAATACATTCAGCCCCATGTATCGGGCCGTGCCATGCTCCATAAGGAATTCCATGGCAAAGTCCAGTTTTTTCTTTACGAACCTCTCTACAATTACGGCTTCCTGACGGCGCAGGACACGTGCCGTCCAGCAGCGCCAGTTGGGGTTATCCGTCAACATCAGTCCCTTACCGCTGCTGCTCCAAGGGGATTTCAGGATGACATCACCCCAGGTGTCAATGCACCGTTCCACGCTACAGACATCCCTGCATACACAGACATCAATGCCGAACGAGCGTTGGACAGCGGCAGTACTTTCACGCCCCGACAACCGACGAAGTTTCCCGAGCCACTCCGTATCGGGCATACGTAGCCGCGGCACGCCTGCAAGCTCCAGTTCATGCACCAATGCCGGCGACCATCCCCAGGGACATATATCGGGAACATTGCCATCGGAGGCAAACAACGGAGCGAGGCAGTTCTCACCATCCCATACGATGTCTTCCGGAGCCGCCCAACGCGCCGGCAGGTTCCAGTGAAGCTTCCTGTAGGCACGTATGTTGGCCGGAGGCGTGTAGCCCGGAGAGCCGGAGGCAAGAGCCATATCGTTCTCGGGATTGAAAATGTGCAGTTTCATGACACAAAATTAGCAAAACATGTTCAAAAGACAGCGGCAAAGCCCCTCCGATTTCCTAAAAGCAATGCTATGTTTCGCTTTTCACCTTATTTTTTTATACATTTGCATAAAATTATAACCACAAGTAAGTCATGCACATAGACTGCTTTATTCCCTGGAGCGACGAAGCACGGGAAAATGCCACGGAGACAGCATTGGCCAACGACAGGAATGTCGCCGGCATATATCACCTGACGGAGAGCGTCGGGAGCAGCAAGACAATAAAATTCATTGCCGAAAAAGCAACCGCACAATACATCCTGCTGTACACTAAGTACGACACCCTGCGACTAGGATACCACGCCTTGGATCGGATGCTGACCGTAGCACGCGACTGCGGTGCCCTGATGGTATATGCAGACCACTACACGGTGATGCCTGACGGGGAACGGCGCGCCATGCCGCTCATAGACTACCGCCCCGGAAGTGTGAGAGACGATTTCCAGATGGGAAGCCTGTTGCTGATAGAGACCCGAAGCCTAAAAAGGTACGTGGAGCAGGAGAACCTGCACAGATACCGCTATGCCGCCCTTTACGACCTGCGGCTGTTCCTGTCAAGAGAGAAACTGCCGGTACACATACAGGAGTTTCTCTACACCGAGGTGGAGACGGACACACGGCTGTCAGGACAAAAACAGTTCGACTATGTTGATCCGCGAAACCGCGCGCGACAGGTGGAACTGGAAAGAGCATGCACGAGACACCTGCGCGCCATAAATGCCTACCTGCACGGGGGGGAAATCGACACCATAAAGTTCGAGGACAGCAGAAAATTCGCCGTAGAGGCTACAGTGGTGATACCTGTCCGCAACAGGGCGCGGACAATAGCGGACGCCATAGAAAGCGTGCTCATGCAGAAGACGACATTCGTGTACAACCTCATGGTTGTAGACAACATGTCGACAGACGGAACTTCCGAAATAATAAAGCGATATGCCCATGAAGACCCAAGAGTGATACACATAATACCGGAACGGGACGACCTCGGCATAGGCGGATGTTGGAACATGGCCGTGCACGATGCGAGAGTCGGACGCTTTGTCGTGCAATTGGACAGCGACGACCTGTACAGCGGCGAAGACACCCTGCAAAAGATGGTTGACACGTTCTTCACAGAGAATGCCGCCATGGTAATAGGCAGCTACAGGATGTGCGACTTCCGGCTGGAGACACTCCCACCTGGGCTGATAGACCACCGCGAATGGACTCCTCAGAACGGACGGAACAATGCCCTCAGGATAAACGGTCTGGGGGCACCAAGAGCATTCTACACTCCAGTGCTATGCGAACTGCAGATTCCCAACACCAGCTATGGCGAGGACTATGCCCTCGGACTGATGATAAGCCGCAGGTACCGTATAGGACGTATATACGATGAAGTATTTGAGTGCGGAGGATGGGCTCGCATCACTGAAGC
>CAMWRK010000200.1 GCA_947176655.1 uncultured Prevotellaceae bacterium
ATCTTTTTACCTTAAACAAACTAATACCTAAAGGATAATACGGGGTCGCTGTGAAGCGACCCCGTATTTTTATTGTAAAGCCCCCCAAATGCATTTGCGACAGGCATCCGGTTTATTCGCAAGTGAGCCGGAACCAAGCATGGCAACCGTCTTGTATAGCCAGGCTGTGGCGAGACTGTCATTTCTGGGTTCATAAACCAAACAGAATGATCACCCCCGTGTTATGCCAATAAAAATAATACTATTGAAAAAAAAATTACACGTTAACATAGTAACAGACGGACTTTGACCGATGCGCTCAGCGTGCGCGCCACTCTTTAGGTGTAGAGATAGAGAAGAGTTGCCTGCCAGCGTGGAGCTCCAGTGCGGAACGCATCGTCCTTTACCCTGATTAATATACCAGTATCTTGTTGTATTTTAATCTATTACTACTCTACTACTGCATGCTTCGCGGACACATAAAAGCATGATCGTTTTATGTGTCCGCGAAGCATGCCGAATACCCCTCACCACGGACATCACGGTCTTGGGGGCGAAAGACCGTGGTCTTGGAGGCCAAGCTCAATGGTCTTCGCCTCCAAGACCACGGTGTCTGAAACAGCACATCAGGATGACGCACATCAAAGACCGTAAAGACGAAGGTGAAGAGCCGTTTTTGAGCCATAGGGATGACCGATAACATACCTGAAAAATCATGACAAAGGTGGAGATTTGACAGAATGTATACGCTTATCCCGACTGATTTCCGCTACACTATTACTCATGAAGCATTTCGTTCACTTCACCAATGTAGCCAAGTATCTCCTCGCGTCCCTGGGCTGTCTCGCTACTTGTAACAAAGTATGGGGGAAGTTCTTCCCATTGTTTGGAAAGTTCTTTTAAGTAACGGTGCACATTGCCAGCCAACTGGCCTTTGCTGAGTTTGTCGGCTTTGGTGAAGACTATGGCAAAGGGCACGCCGTTCTCTCCCAACCATTCTATGAACTCCATGTCTATCCTTTGCGGCTCATGACGGGCATCGACAAGCAGAAACAGCAATGTCATCTGCACCCGTTTAAGGATGTATGAGGAAATCATGTGCTCAAACCTTTCCTGATCAGATTTGCTACGCTTGGCATAGCCATAGCCAGGCAGGTCTACCAAATACCATGGAGAATCGACATTGGAAGAGGGGCGTTTGCCATCCGGGAGCTTGTTAATGATGAAATGATTTATAAGTATAGTCTTGCCAGGAGTAGCAGATGTCTTTGCCAGTCTGGAGTTATTGGTCAGCATGTTGATAAGGGAACTTTTACCGACATTGCTACGGCCTATGAAGGCATATTCTGGCAAATCTGCTTTCGGACACTGTTCCACCTTGGCGCTGGATATTACGTATTCTGCTGTCTTTATTACCATAACAACATAAGTTTGTCTTATACAAGTTTGCTTACCATCTATAATTCATACCAAGAGAGAAATACTCCTTCATCATAAGATAACCGTGATCGCCCTTATATGACTTACTGCTATCATCAAACTTCGGGAAAATGTACAGTTCGGCAGACAAATATTTGTTGATCGAAAATCTGAATGTATTCTCCCACTCTATGTTGGTGTACGACAGGTTACTTATCCAATATATGCGACCGCTCCACGAAACGTTTTTGGCAATACTCCAATTATAATTGGCTGTTATGCTGGGACCGAAATTATGATAAGCATGTCGATCTGCAGCAATACCGTGCCTGTTAGCCAGTTCTATTTTCCTCACATAACGCATATCATAAGAACACGGAGCCATGTATACACTGCCGGTGAACTTGTTGTTCTTGGTTGCAAACTTATAATCCATACCCACAGAAACTGTGACATTCAACGGATCAAGGAAGTCTGTCCTGAGATTATCCGTATTGGCATCATACAACGGCACCAGCTGTGTAGAGGCCTGTACCTGCGTAGTATAATAGAACGTCTTGAATGCCCTGTAACCAAGTTTGGATGTCAGACGCAGCAGGTTATCGGTAGGCTTCACGGAATGGTATTTGTCAGAGTTTCCCGTTGTCTGAAATCCTAATCTTGCCTCCAGACGGTTCTCCCACTGTGTTTTCTGCTTGTTATCATAGTTGGCATTCAGTATCAATGCTCCATATATGGCATAACTATTCTCACCTCCCTTGTACCAGTGGTCAGAAAAATAGTTCTGCAGGAATCTCAGTGAACCTTCACCTGGAAATTTCCAAAAGTTGGGTCTGCGCGTTACCAGTTCAACATTCTCTTCCATTCCAGCACCCAAATCCACATTGACCACCTTGTCAGACAACTTTGTCTCAGTTGTCAGAGAGCCGTGCACATCATCGCGCAACGTACCAGCCTTTTCTATCTGGTCATCTATCTGCACGACTACTCCGGGGATGTTGACATACATCTTTGCCAACGCATCGTTGACCAGGAACATGCGCACCAGATTTGGATCCTCAGACACAGCGTCTCCCGTAGCGGAAAACTGCTGCAACACAGAAGAAGAATAGAATGTCGGAGGCAATACCAGCCTGAGGCAATACGCATCCAGCGGCTTCCTGTACACCGGGGCGGAAAGCGAAGCGTTGCGCCAGTTTATCAAATCCTTCAAGTCACTTTGATAGACAAAAGCCGTGGAATCTGCGCGAAAAGTCCATTTCGTCCTTTTGACAAGTTCCGTACTGTCTGCCTTTGTAGCAGTCTGAGCCGTCAGCACACACACGAAGGAAGCAACGGATAATATCTGTCTGTACATAACCCTTAAAAATAGATATGGTGCAAAGGTATATAAAAACATCGAGATTTCCATATCGGCAGAATAAAAAGTTCTCCTTAGGGACAGGTAACAATGACATTTCAGACACCAGTCAAAGGGTTCTGCTCAGAAATATTTGACCCCCAAGCCAACGATGGCCAATGTGCCGCAATGCGACAAGACTCCGGCTACACGCATAATTCCAAATTAAAAACCTCTTTTATTTGCGTATTCGCCTGCTTCTTTGTAACTTTGCCCGCGTTTTGTAATGACACATTAAACTATTTTTATGGATAAGAACACTATTACGGGCTTCGTGCTTATTGCGCTGGTACTGATTGGATTCAGCTGGTACAGCCAGCCCTCGGAAGAGGAAGTGGCACAGATGAGGGAAATCGCCCGACAGGACAGCATCCTGCAGACCCTACAGGCACAGGAAGCCATTAAGGCAGAGGAAAGAAAGACAACGGAACTGGCTCTCAAGGCTCAGGACAGTACATCACTGTTCTTCGAGGCTCGCAACGTAAAAGGCGAGGAGATACACCTCTGCAACGGTCTTGTAGACCTGACACTGGACACCCACGGCGGCAGCATACGTAAAGCAAGCCTCATCCGCTACAAGAACCAGCAGAAACAGGATGTCGAGATACTGCGCAGCGGCATGAGCACTCTCAGCTACAGTTTTTCCGGCAAGGACGACAACATAGACACACGCGACTATACGTTCACACCCGTCAACCGTACAGACAGCACACTGACCATGCGCCTTGGCGACGAAGCCTCTCACCTTGACATCAACTACCATCTGGTCGGAGGCAGCTATCTCGTGAAAATCGGCATACAGGCCACCGGCATGGGAGCCGTTCTGCATCCAGGCTCACAAAGCATGAACATAAACTGGCAGAGCACAGCCGCACAACAGGAAAAGGGATTTACATTCGAACAGCAATATTCCTCTCTTACATATAAGGAAAAGAACGACGACACCGACAATCTCCCGGAAAACAAGGAGGACAGCAAAACCGTGGAGCGGCCATTAGAATGGATCGCTTTTAAGAACCAGTTCTTCAGTTGTGTCCTGATTGCACCTGACCGTTTCGATGCCGCCACTCTCACAAGCACGCCTTGTCAGAAAGGTTCCGGAGACCTGAAACAGTACTCTGCACGTATGAACTGTCCTTTTGACACAAGCGGTGCCGAGGCAACGGAACTGAACCTGTATCTCGGCCCCAACGACTTCCACATCCTGCAGGAACACGACAACATCATTGCCCCCGACAAGGCGCTGGACTTGCAGAAACTCGTATATTTAGGATGGCCTCTTGTACGCATCATCAACCGCTGGTGCATCCTGCCTCTGTTCGATTTTCTCTCCGGTTTCGGAATGAACATGGGCATAGTCCTCCTGTTGCTTACCATCATAGTCAAGCTGATTGTCTATCCGACAACAAAAAAAAGCTATCTCAGCAGCGCACGCATGCGTGTGCTCAAACCACAAGTCGATGCCATCACGGCCAAATACCCCAAACAGGAGGATGCCCTCAAGAAGCAGAGCGAGATGATGCAGCTCTACCGCGAATACGGTGTCAGCCCCATGGGAGGC
>CAMWRK010000201.1 GCA_947176655.1 uncultured Prevotellaceae bacterium
CACCGAGATCTACACGCGTAAGATCGTCGGCAGCGTCAGATTTTTATAAGAGACATCATAATACTGTCTGCTGACTTCTCTGCCAAAGCCATGTCTATGCCCGGAACACCGATGATACGGTACTGTATGCTGTCAGGCATGGTCTGTACTGACATTACACGTACAACGTTCATGGTGTTGTCCATATTGTTGTAGTACGGGCCTGCCTGCTGTCCTGCGCTCATGCTGTCTACCTGGTTTGCAATGTCGGCGGGCAGTGCTTTCTTGCTGATGGGCAGGGGAGAGTAAGGAACCAATGAACGGGACTCGCGTATGATTCTTGCCGGAGACACGCCGTCAGCCAGCTGTTGTGCATATTCTGTCATTTGGGCGTTCAGGGCATCCTCGTCCTCCTTGCTGGCCTTTACCACGACGTCGATGTACTTGATGTCGCGGGTATCGAATGGAGTCTCGAAAAGCTCTTTGAGTTCCTTGTATTTGCTCTTAAGTTCCTTGTCGCTTACTGTGACTTCGTTGTCCCTGATGCTGCTGTATGGGAGGGCGGCCATGAGTACGGTCTTTTCGTTGGTTCGTGCATCGAAATTCTGCTGTGCAGCCACCGGGTTGCTTATGATGCAGCCGGCAAGAAGGCTCTGGTACTTCTGTGCCAGCAGGGTGTTACGCAGGTTCTTCTCGATAAACTGCCACCATGCTATCAGACTGTGTGCTTCTTCTACCAAATCCGCAGAAGCATCGGGAGTGGTTAGAATTTCATTGCACTGATCTATTGTTTGCTTGAGCAGGTTGTAATCAAATTGTCCCTGCTGGTTGCGGAACGGAGTCTGTTGAAGCATCGGATGCTCACCCTTGGCAATGATTTGCTGCAATTCTCTGTCTGTAACAATCAGACCGAGTTTTGATGTCTCTGCCGTAATAAGTTCGGTTTCGACGAGGTTCTGCCACACTTGGTCGCGGATGCTCTGCATCTGTTCGTCGGTAAGGTTCGTAAGTCCGTTGCTGGTCTTGATGACATTGGTGTACTCTTCGACCATGTTGTTGAATTCCTGGAGCTCGATGTCCTTGCCATTGATGGAACCAACGTTGTTACGGTCGGACATTGAAAAAATCTCCATGACTTTTGTCCAGTCTGTAGCGATAAAGCCTAACAGACCAAGAAAGAGCGCGACCACAACGATTGGGCCGGCGTTTCTTACTTTTTGTAAAGCTGCCATTTGTTTTTGTGTTTATTTTTAGTTGTTATTATACAGTGCCTTAGTCGCGCGTATGCGCACTTTAAGTTGCAAAGTTAGTGAATTTTCCCGATAAACCTTGTTTATGTCCTATTTATTTGCCGGTTTTTGCCCAATACTGTCCCAAACCGGCTGGGACTGGCAGGCCAGGGATTTCCTTCGCAGGCATCAGACTGTGCTTTTTCTTGCGTCTACATCTTATATATAATATGAACTCTCTTACGCGCGAAAGTGGCATCTTGCATCTGCACTCGCAACCTTGCCGGAGTGTCTTCGCAAGGACGGATACCGGCTCAGTAGCCAAGAATGGCGGGAATGGCACCCGTGTTCTGCCGGCAGAGTATTTCCAACGAAAAATCATTACACGTAAGTATAGCTCCTGACGGAATCCTGCCGATGCCCTCAGTACAAAAGTCGTTTTTGTGGGTAGAGTAGAAGAGGAATTTACAGACCATGTGGAGTCCCAATTGTGAGCGCGTCTCCCGTTATTCATGTCGCCTCAATCATATCTCATTGTATTGTAGGGTGTTATTGTGGTGTGTCAACTTGTCGTACTGGTGCATAAAAGCACATCATGCCGTCCCGTGACAGGTATCTCGCATACCCCCAAAAAAGACACCGCGGTCTTCGGGTCGAAAGACCGTGGTCTTAAGCGCGAAGACCGATGGTCTTAACGCTTAAGACCACGGTGTCTGAACCCCGGCATCACAAGGTCTCGTCTGGGACACCGCAAAGACGCACTTCGGAGACCGTTTCAGCCCCTCCGTGGATGCCCGAGAGCATATTGAAATATCCGGACAAAAGCTCCTTCCTCATCCGTTGAGCTATGAAGACGAGAATATCTGGCTCACACAGAAGCTGATGGCGATGCTATATGGTGTAGAAGTACACACCGTCAACTATCACATCAAGAAAATATTATCGGACAGCGAATTGCAGGAAAAGGCCGCTATTCGAAGTTTACGAATAACTGCTAATATTGTTGGCAGGACGAATAAAGGGAGGGAATGTAAGGATATTCGGAAATAATTGGCTAAATTTGCGCCCTGTAAATAAAGACTTACAGGAGTGATTTCAATAGAGAGACTTTCAGTTGAGTTCAGCGCCAGACCTTTGTTTTCTGATGTTTCGTACATCGTTAATGACAAGGATCGTATCGCCCTTGTCGGCAAGAACGGGGCAGGCAAAAGTACCATGCTGAAGATTATAGCCGGGGTGGAACATCCTACTGGGGGTAATGTGACGGTGCCTAACGGTACGACAATAGGCTATTTGCCGCAGGTGATGGTGCTGCACGATTCGTGTACCGTGCGCGATGAGACGGAGAAAGCCTTTGCACATTTGCATGAGATAGAACGCAGCATTGCCGAAATGGAGCGCGAGATGTCTGTGCGGGATGATTATGACAGTGCCGGATATATGCAGTTGTGCGAGCGTTTCACTCACGAGAGCGAACGGTTGGAGATGATGGGCGGACGCGAGTACATGGGACGGCTGGAACGCACGCTCATGGGGCTTGGTTTTCGGCAGGCCGATCTGGAACGTCCCACCAGCGAGTTTTCCGGTGGCTGGCGTATGCGTATTGAACTTGCCAAGATTCTGCTGATGCAGCCCGATGTCCTGCTGTTGGATGAGCCAACGAACCATCTGGACATAGAATCAATACAGTGGCTGGAGCAGTTCCTGGCCACATATTCTGGCGCGGTGATGCTTGTGAGCCATGACAGGGCATTTATCAACAACGTCACTAACCGCACGCTGGAGATAAGTTGCGGGCGCATCTATGACTACCGTGTCAGATATGACGAGTATGTCGCACTTAGGGCAGAACGGCGCGAACAGCAGCTCAGGGCATGGGAGAACCAGCAGAAGGAGATTGCCGACACCAAGGCTTTCATAGACCGCTTCCGCTATCAGGCCACCAAGGCCATCCAGGTGCAGCAGCGCATACGCCAGTTGGAGAAGATGGTGCCGGTAGAGGTCGACGAGGTGGACAATTCATCACTGCACCTGCGTTTTACATGTTCGCAGCGCAGCGGCGACTATCCGGTCATCTGCAACGAGGCTGCCAAGGAGTACGACCATGTTGTCTTTGAGCATGTGAACCTTACCATACGACGTGGCGAGAAGGTGGCTTTCGTAGGCAAGAACGGTGAGGGCAAGTCCACCATGGTCAAGTGCATCATGGGTGAGATTCCTTTCCGTGGCGAGGTCAAGGTGGGGCATAATGTGCAGATAGGTTATTTTGCACAGAACACGGCACAGATGCTGGACGGCGAACTGACAGTCTATGACACCATAGACAGAGTTGCCAGAGGGGACATACGTACCAAGATACGTGATATTCTCGGTGCTTTCATGTTCGGCGGTGAGGCTTCGGAGCGCAAGGTCAAGTTTCTTTCCGGAGGCGAGCGTACACGTCTGGCTATGATCAAACTGTTGCTTGAACCTGTCAATCTGCTCATTCTCGACGAGCCTACGAACCATCTGGATCTCAAGTCCAAGGATGTGCTCAAGGAGGCCATACGCGATTTCGACGGTACGGTAATCATCGTAAGCCATGACCGCGACTTTCTGGACGGTCTTGTCCAGCGCGTCTATGAGTTCGGCGGCGGGCGTGTGCGTGAGTATCTTGGGGGTATATATGACTGGATACACAGTCACGAGACCGGACAGGTCAGGACTCTCGCTCCTGCCCAAGAGGTCAAGGTGGAGGCGGCAAAGCCTGTTGCTGCCGTATCGGAACGCAAACAGTCATACGAGGAACAGAAGGCGCAGGCGCGTGCCCAAAAGAAACGTGAGAAGGCTCTGGCCGAGGCCGAGGCTGAAGTAACGCAGCTGGAGAGTGCCATATCCATACTCGAACAGCAGATGGCCACCGAGGCTGGTGCGCAGGACATGGTTCTGTACGAGAAGCATGCCAGGCTGAAACAGCAGCTGGCTACCGCCGAGGAGCATTGGATGGAACTTATGGAATGAGTTCCTCTCTATATGTGCGCTCCCATATAGTGTGATTCTGTAGACTGACTTACACCTTATATATATTATGTATTTATGTCATTAAGACTGCCGGACAATCTTCCTGCCATAGACTTGCTGAGGGACGAGAATATCAT
>CAMWRK010000202.1 GCA_947176655.1 uncultured Prevotellaceae bacterium
AAATCTCTGTGTCGAAATGTTCAAATCTCTGTGTCGAAATGTTCAAATCTCTGTGTCGAAATGTTCAAATCTCTGTGCAAAGATATTGAAATATAGCTGAATGTTCAAATGTACATCTGATTTTTTTATGACTGGCACGCATCTTTGTCTAAGATGCGGCATCTCCGGTGGCGTAGTATGAAACGTCCGGAGCCGCATTTCTCTCCGTCGGTGGAGTGGAATGCGGCTCCTTGTTGCC
This sequence comes from uncultured Prevotellaceae bacterium, assembly GCA_947176655.1. Classification (GTDB taxonomy): domain Bacteria; phylum Bacteroidota; class Bacteroidia; order Bacteroidales; family Bacteroidaceae; genus Physcousia. The sequence goes on from CAMWRK010000202.1 coordinate 239, forward strand.
GTGCGGCGTGTCCCGTTCGGAAGTTGCCGTTGGTTTACAGGTTGTCCTTCTCTATGTCCTTGAAGTACTTGTATGTGCCGTGCTTCAGTTCGTCCGTAGCGGCCTCGTCACATACGATGATGGCATGCGGGTGCATCTGCAGCGCGGAGATAGTCCATTCCTGGCTTACACCTGCCTCTATGGCATGCTGCAGTGCGCGTGCCTTGTTGTGGCCGTTGCACACTATCAACACCTCCTTGGCATCCATAACGGTGCCGATGCCTACTGTCAGTGCGGTCTTTGGCACTTTGTTGACATCGTTGTCGAAGAAGCGGCTGTTGGCTATGATGGTGTCTGTTGTCAGGCTCTTCACGCGTGTGCGGCTTGTCAGCGAGGAGAAAGGTTCGTTGAATGCCAGGTGACCGTCGGGACCTATGCCGCCCATGAACAGGTCAATGCCTCCGGCAGCTTCTATGGCAGCTTCGTATGCGGCGCACTCTGCCTCCAGATTCTCGGCGTTGCCGTTGAGAATGTGAACGTTCTCCTTCTTGATGTTGATGTGGCTGAAGAAGTTGTTCCACATGAAGCTGTGGTAGCTCTCGGGATGCTCCTCGGGCAGACCTACGTATTCGTCCATGTTGAATGTCACAACGTTTTCGAAACTTACCTTCCCGGACTTGTACATCTCTATGAGGTTCTTGTAAAGGCCCAGTGGTGAGCCGCCTGTGGGGCAACCCAGCTTGAAAGGTTTTTCTGCCGTGGGATTGGCGGCATTGATGCGTGCGGCTACGTACTCGGCGGCCCAGCGGCTCAGCTCGGTGTAATTAGGTTCGATGATTACTCGCATAGTAGTAAGTGTTTATTGGAATTAATATATTGTTTTTATGTCTCTTCTGTTTTACAGAGTTCCCTCCGATATTGTCTCTCAATTTCCGTCCGTCATTCTTTTGTTTCCTGTTGTGGCTCCCGTCACGGCATCCGTTCCTCCTTTGCTTCCTGCCGTTGCTCCAGTCATTGCGTCCGTCATTGGCTTTCCGATGTATGTCGCCGTGTCTCCGTCCGTGCGATATATCACCTCGTGCAGGGTGCTCTCCGACACCTGCACCGCGTTGCGGCTCAGTTCCGGAACGTTGTAGCTCTTCATCAGCAGAATGTTGTGCTCGGGGTCGCGCTGCGGCAGGCAGAAAGCCTTTCGTGCCTGTCCCTCCTTGTCGAAGTACGCTATGAAGGGACGCGTATAGTTGCCGTCCATGCGCCGTGTGGAGAACACTATCCAGCGTCCGTTGCTGCTCCACGTGTGATACGAATCCACATCGTCGCTGTTGGCCTCGGTCAGGGCATAGCATGTGTCGGTCTCTATGTCCTTTACCCACAGGTCGCTGCTCTTGTGCCATATATGGAACTGCCCGTAGTCGGCTTCGGCATACAGTACGTAGCGTCCGTCTGGGCTGACGCGCGGGAAGGTTATGCTTCTGCCTGCCGCAGCGGCGTCCACCACCGTATGCGGCGTTCCGAAGCTGTCCCTTTCGGCATCGTAGTCCATGCACATCAGGTTGTAGTGTATCCTGCTGTAGTTCCCGGTGATGGCCTGTGCGCGCATGCTGTCTGGTACTTCCGCCAACTGCGGTATGTGTGCTGCGCAGAAGTAGAGTTTGTCGCCATCCGGATTCCAGCAGGGGAATGTCTCGAAGTAGTCAGTGCACAGCAGATTGCGCACCTCGTTCCTGTCTGCATCGTACAGCAACAGGTCGCTGTCCGTGTCCACAACCTCTATTTTCTCCGGATGATACATGTGGAATGTCTGTCCCGTCTTGTTGGTGGAAAAGCACACGAGGTTCTTTTTCGGATGCCATGACGGATACACGCCTGCGGCCAGGATGTTCGGGTTTTTTATCTGTATCTTCCGTGCCTTGTCGCCCTCTATCATTATGGTGCCGCCATGGTTGGCACGCACATGGAACAGCATTCTGTCCGTACTGTAGTTCTGGAAGTTGTGGCAATTTATGCAGTGGTTGTCGTTGTCGTCATAGGTACGGTTGTTCTCGTACACTGTCTTCTGCGTGAAGTTTTCCAGACATCGCTGGTATATGCCAAGCTGTCGGTACAGTTCGTATCCGGGTTCTATCAGGCGGTATGTCAGGTACGGGTCTATGGGTTCCGCCACTGTCAGCCTGTGCGTGGCGTGTCTGTACCACTGTCCTTTCTCCTGAGTGTATACCGTCACTTCTATGTCTCCGCCGGCATTTGCTTTCAGCAGGTTGCGCCATTCTGTCGTGTCCATGTCTATACGGTCCGTGCCCGAGGCGGTAATGGCATCGCCGTGTCTGCCTTTCAATGTCACCACCAGTCCCTCGCTCCCCTCTGTCATGAAGTTCAGCGGAGCGATATTCTCTGGCACGGTGATGTCCTTGTAGTCAGGATATATGGCGGCCTGTTCCTTGCGCTCCTCGAAGTTGGCCGGAACTTCCCGCACCTTGTCTCCGCATGCTGCCGCCACCGTTGCCGCCAGCAGTATGTATAATAATGTATGATGTATGTGCTTCATGTCTTGTGTATTTTTCGCGGTGCGGCCTCAGTTCACGCCGGCCGTGCTCGATTCCGTCCTGTTGTTTGACTTGCGTGTGGCCTTCAGGTTGCCGAAGAAATAGTAGTACGGATAATATCCCTTGTATTTGCCGAACAGTTCCCGTGCCCATTTCGGGCGGTCTTGCATGTATGGTCTCGCCGTCTCAACGAACCCTGCCAGTTTCTGCTGTCTGAACTGTAGTTGCGGGAAACGCTGCATGATTCCCGGATCCTTGCTGGCCATAAGACACAGGGCATCGGCCACGTTCTCCGGCGGAAGGGTCCCCTCCAGCGGTTGTGTGCGCATCATGAAAGCCGGCATCGACTTTGAATAGATGTTCACCGCCAGCGAGTTCAGCAGAGCGTTGCGGCTCCGCCCCTCGGTCAGTACGGCGTTGTATCCCAGAAAGACCGGCTGCTGGTACGTGTTTTCGAACGAGTCATGTATCGGCTCCAGTTCGTGTATGGATGCCATTTCCGGGTCGGTCTCCACCAGTGCCGGATTGTCGGTGTATGCACTGTATTTCTTCACGAACTCATTCTCGAAAGGCACGTCCCGCAGTATGCGCAGATATTTGCGTGCCACCTCCGTCTCGCCGGTCATCAGGGCGCACTTCGTCAGCAGTTTTATCGAATGTATGTTCGGTCCTATCATCGTGACACGCTCCATGGCATGGTGTATGCACGTCTGTATGAACCCTGCGTGGAAGTCACAGTCCTCCTGATACAGCGGCAGGACGTTGTTCGTCGCGCCGCTGTTGCGCCCGTGTATGTATATGGAGTCATAGTCCAGACGAATGTCATACAGTTTGTCGCATATCTGTCCCGTCCTCACCAGTGCTATTGCATAGTCTGCGGCGATGGGGCGGTAGGACATGTCGGCATTCTTCCGTGCCGTGGCCATTATTCCCTGCCAGTCATTGTCCAGCAGGCAGACATTCAAGCGCGCTATAACACGTGTATAAGGTCTCCACACCTCGGTCACGACGGCCTGTATGCCGAAGATCAGAGCCACCGTCAGCAGTTGTGCCATGTTTTGGCGTGGTGTCTCGTCGTGCGGTATCCCTATGATGGCCGGTGCCTTCTTGCGGGAGAATCCGGCAATCATTACTGCCCATACCGTCAGGATTACCGTAGCACAGAACGGTATGCCCATTATAGCTCCCGCCTCGTTTTCAAAGAACAGGTTCACCCCCTCGTAAGCAATCCACAGCATCATGCCTCCTGCCGGCAGATATTGCAGCCAGCGCATGTGCGGGCCGAGCCTCAGACCGTAGCCCAGACACCATGTGCTCCACGTCACCATCAGTGCCAGAGGCAATGCACCCAGCCATGGATAGCGGAACAGTTGCATCATCATGCGTCCTATGTACCACAGCCCACCGAACTCCTGATCGAGGAGAAATTTCATCTGTTCGCCGTCGGCTACCCAGAAACTCCGTTCGCGTGCCATGTGCAGCACGTCGCCGTAGTACCATGCCGCCCACAGATATGTCGCCAGGAACATCACCGGCAGCACGGGAACCGGTAGCGGCATCCTCTTCTTTGCTCTGTCTTGTTG
>CAMWRK010000203.1 GCA_947176655.1 uncultured Prevotellaceae bacterium
ATACTGTATATGTGCTGCTCCAGCCCCTTCTGGCGCACGAAGTCCGACTTCGCGATGCCGGCAGCAGGCACATAGTTCAGGCCGAACTTCTTCGCACTCTTGTTACGGTAGCGGAACTCATCGTAATAGCCATATCCGTAGGTATAGCGCAGTGTCGCCGTCGCACTCCACCTGTCGTTTATCTTCCACGCCGCCGACATGATGTTGTGATTGTACATAAAATTATCCGTAGTCCTGTCCCACAGGCTGCCGTCGGCCTTGGCATATCTCTGGGTCGTCCATGCCTTCGGGTCGTCCCAGCTCTCGATGAACCGCTCGTAAAGGCTGTTGTACCGTCCCAAGCCCATGCGGTAAAGATCCTCATAGGTCTTCACACCGCCATAGGCGTTCAGACTGTAGTCGTCGTTGCCTGCCGTAACGCCGTTCCACGCCTGACCGGTGCTCTCGAAATTGCCCAGATTACGGTATTTCAGCACCAAGCGACTGTCCTTGCCAAGCCACGCCACACCGGCGGTATAACTGCCGCTACGTCCCTGAGTACCATGAATATAACCATCGGTAAGGGTCTGATGATAAGCTCCGTCCACAACCCAGTGGCGTCCCAAAAGCCCGGTAGAGAAACGCCCTCCGGTTCTCCACGTATTGTAGCTGCCATAGCTGCCAGTCAACTCCAGCGAGGGTGTCATCTGCGGTACAATGGTCTGCAAGGCTATCGTACCTCCGAAGGCACCGTCGCCGCTGGTACTGCTGCCCACACCGCGCTGTATCTGCACCCCGCCCAGCAACGAGGCATAGGAATTCATGTTTGCCCAGAAGACACACTGGTCTTCTGGAGAATTAAGCGACACACCGTCAATCGTTACGTTGATACGACTGCCTGAGCTGCCCCTCATACGCATGTACACCGTACCAGTACCCAGACCGTTCTCGCTCCACGCCACCACGCCCGGAGTGGAGGAAAAAAGGTATGGCAACTCCTTGCCGCTGACAGAAAAATCCTGTAACTGTTGCCTGTCCATTCTGCTCACCGCAAAAGGCGCGTTTTTAGGGGCGGCCACCGCCTTCACTACAATTTCACCCAACTCCGCCACACTGGCAGAATCGGGCACACTCTTTCCGGCACAGACAGTACCGGACACACTCTTCTCGGCACAAACAGTACCGACCGCACCAGCCAAGGCCAATGCGGCAAGAAACATTCCTTTCATGCTGTTTCTCTCTCTCATTTTCTCGTAATCACCGTTACGATTTTTTGTTGAAAATTTGGTTCGTTCCTCTGTCCCCGCATACACAAGTCAGGAAACAAACCGTTCATACTCTCTACGCCGGCTCTACCCGGTTCAGATCATGTAAGGGTATAATCTCAGCATGGTCAACATAGGCCATGCACCCCTGATGATGCCGCAAAGGTACGAAAATTAGCGGAACCGAACAAACATCTGGCATAGGATCCGGCCTTATTCACAAAAATCACGTGCAAAACATCGCTATACCCACCCCCACATGCACGCATACATTATAATTATGATGTCCGATAGACATGACAACAAGAAACACATCAAAAACGCTTTACCAGACAGAAATAATCATAACACTTAAAAACATAGCCGTTCCCGACTTACATATTACGCAAACCGGAAGAGATTCTTATGTGTGTATATTCTGCCAAACCGGTATTCATGTCAGTATATTTCAATATATCGCCAGCCATCCTCGGAGAGACTTAACCGGTCTCCGAAGCGCCTTTTCACGGTGCCCTAAACGAGGCCTCGCGATGTCGAGGTTTAGACATCGTGGTCTTAAGCGTTAAGACCATCGGTCTTCGCGCTTAAGACCGCGGTCTTTCGACCCGAAGACCACGATGTCTTTGGCGGGGGGATTCGAGATACCTGGCACAGGACGGCATGGCGAGCTTTTATCCATCATCCCGCACATCACACAATAACTTATTATGCAATGAGATACAGATAGAACAACATGAAGACGGGAGACGCTTTGAGCATTGAAAATCCTCCAAAGTCTGTCACACCTCTTCCTATTCTACGCATACCCACGAACTTTTATGATGATGGCATCGACAGGATTCCGTCAGGAACAACGTTGACGTGTAATAATTTTTCAACGGGACTGTTTCGTCAACAGAACAAGAGTGCCATCACCACTATTTTGCTACTGAGCCGGAAAATATCCAGTAGTATTGCAAATCATGGGACAAACTCGAAAATGCGCGATTTACTTTTGTGGTTCTCCACGCGCTCTCCAAATCTCTTCGCCAGATACTTATCGCTTCGGCAATGTAGATCGGCAATGCCCTCCTCGGGGAGAGGCATAATGTAGTCTGCCACATTTTATGAGAGGGCGGAAGATGTACTTTCCATTGGAACGGCAAAACAAGTGAGTGTTCCGATGAATAAAATTCGGGGCATTAGATCAGCCCCACAGAATTATTTTACGGGAAATGTTGGCTATATCGGGAAATAAGCATACCTTTGCAGCACGTTTTGGTTCGCGGAAACGCGATTAATAGGGAATCCGGTGTGAATCCGGAACAGACCCGCTACTGTAATTCCAAACACGTTCTACGGCATTAGGCCACTGTCGCACAGACGATGGGAAGGCGCCGAAGGAGAGGATAAGTCAGGAGACCTGCCAGACGAAGGTTATTTCACAATCTCGTGGATTAGATTTGAAATGAGGAGAACTGACAACAGCACAAAGACCTTAAGGTCATGGTATGGTTGTTCCGGTCGGGATGATGCGGAGAAGCCTTTTGATAGCTACGGCACAGCGTTGCTGCTGTTTTTTTGTATCCTGATTTATAACGTTGCAGAATCTCCAGTTACGAGTCTTTTCCACCTTAGACAGACATTCCCATATCATGAAATGTTCAAGGTGCGGAAAGGAATCATTATCTGAATTCCTTGGTATATCTTATTTGAAACCGCTGTGCATCACACGCCTGACAGCGTTATGGTGCGCCGTATGTATTGTGGCAACCTCAACAGCAGAGGAGACGGACAGCATTACACGAATGGACGAAGTTCGTATCTCCGCCACACGACGCCCCATAGCCACTGTCCAGAAACTTGCCGGTGCGGAGTTGCAGGCTCTGTCCACTACAACCATAGCCGATGCACTGAAATATTTTGCCGGCGTACAGATAAAGGACTACGGCGGTTTGGGAGGCCTGAAGACAATCAATGTACGTTCGCTCGGTGCCCAGCATGTGGGAGTGTATATCGACGGCATAAGGATAACAAACGCACAAAACGGGACAGTCGATTTAGGCAAATACTCGCTATCCGCTCTCGAATCAGTGTCGCTGTACAATGCCAACAAACTGGATGTATGTCAGTCGGCATCGGAATACGCATCGGGGGCTACCGTCTACATGCGCACACGGAAGCCGCAGAGCGACTCGCTGTCCGTCGCCGGGCGCATTGCATCGTTCCACACCTACATGGCGCGCGTCAATGCCCAGATGTGCAGGAAGGGATGGAGCGGATTTATAGACGGCGAATACCTCAATTCCAAAGGAGACTATCCTTTCAGATACAAATCGCTCTACGAGGACACGGTGGGACGACGCAGGAACTCCGACATAGAATATGGAAGAATAGAGGGCGCGCTGTTCCGAAAAGGCTTCTCCTCGCACGTCTACTACTACCAGTCCGAACGCGGATGCCCAGGCGGTATTGTGCGCAGGCTGTCGGACAAATACACGAACGTAGGACGGGAGTGGGACAGGGACTTCTTCGTACAGGCATCCTATGAACACATTCCAGGAACAAGGTTCCGTATCAGGATAAACACGAAATACTCACACGAATACCTGCGTTACTGCACTGACTATCCGGAAAACCAGAATACGGCCAAGGTGGACAACCACTACATACAGAACGATGTGTACATGGCTGTGTCCGGCACCTGGTTTCCCACCGGATGGCTGTCAACCAATATAGGATACGATGCACGCATGTCGTGGCTCGATGCAGATCTCAAAGTGTTCCATCCCATACGCCGCACGGATCAGAAAGCCGTGGTGGCATGTCAGATAAACTACGGCCAACTGCGTGTGGCGGCATCCGCGCTCTATCAGCACTACAAAGACCACACAACTCTGAAAGTAGGTGCTGCCGACCCGCTCAGCCGGCTGACACCGGCAATATCGGCAGGATACACATTCCACGGATTTACGGTCAAGGCATGGTACAAGAACATTTTCCGCGCCCCGACGCTGAACGATCTGTACTACACACAGGCAGGCAACCGCAACCTGAAACCGGAATACACGAAACAGTTTGACATAGGGGC
>CAMWRK010000204.1 GCA_947176655.1 uncultured Prevotellaceae bacterium
TGCCGCCGGGGCTCAGAAAAGCGAGTCACATATTGACTACGCCTCGCGGTCAAACCCGTTATAACAACAAAAAAATGTACGCAATCGTAGAGATTAACGGTCAGCAGTTCAAGGCCGACGCCGGAAAGAAACTGTTCGTACACCACATTGCTGGTGCCGAAGCAGGTCAGGCTGCTGAGTTTGAGAAAGTGTTGTTGGTAGACAACAACGGAACAATCACCGTCGGTGCCCCCACCGTAGAGGGAGCCAAGGTTGTATGTGAAGTGGTATCTCCCTTGGTAAAGGGCAACAAGGTTCTTGTTTTCCACAAGAAGCGTCGCAAGGGCTACCGCAAGCTGAACGGCCACCGTCAGCAGTTCACGGAGTTGACTATCAAGGAAGTTATTGCTTAATCACTAAAATCACAGGAGGAACACAGAATGGCACATAAAAAAGGTGTTGGTAGTTCAAAGAACGGTCGTGAGTCAGCAGCACAGCGACTCGGTATCAAAATCTTCGGTGGTGAGAAGTGCATTGCCGGTAACATCATCGTTCGTCAGCGTGGCACACGCCACTATCCTGGCAAAAACGTCGGCATCGGCAAGGACGACACTCTGTACGCTCTGGCAGACGGTATCGTAACATTCCGCAAGGGACGTCTGAACCGTTCAACCGTCAGCGTTGAGCCCATCGCAGAGGCATAAAATCAGAAAACACACTGAACAAACTAGAATAAGGTTCGTGGCAATACGCCGCGAACCTTATTTTTTGCCCGCCAACTACTTCTGGCCGCCGCGCCATCAGCATCCGGACAAACGGATTAGCATGAAGCGGTAGCAAACCGGTGCAGGAAAATGTATATTGTACCAAACTAATTTTTATCAGAATTTTTCAACATACCATCGGGCATTACTGAAGGGGCAGAACCGGTCTTCGAAGTGCGTCTTTGCGATGCCCCAAACGAGGCCTCGTGATATCGAGGTTTAGACACCGTGGTCTTAAGCGTTAAGACCATCGGTCTTCGCGCTTAAGACCACGGTCTTTCGACCCGAAGACCGCGATGCCTTTTTGGGAAGGAATCGAGACATCCGTTACAGGACGGCATAACACCCCCTTACACGCTGCCAGTATACATAGCAACTCGCTATAATACAATAAGATACACTCCAATGAACAAGAAACAGAAGAGACTTTGAGCATTGCGCTTCGACATGGTCTTTCACGTCCCCTTCTGCTTTGCGGACAACCCTCGGCTTTTGCTCCGAGAGAATCGGCCAAACCCAAGCGGCGACAACACTGATGTGTAATAATTTTTCAACAGAATGTCTTATCAACAGAACACTGAAGTAGCAACAACAGAAATAGCCCGCCGGCACCATCCTCTCCGCCTATACTGATTCTGAGGAACTGGAGCGACTTATCAAAAATTTTTGCAAAACACTTGCAGCATTCAGAAAAAAGCAATACCTTTGCACAGCAATTCAGAGGAATGGCCATCCATAAGGATGTATAATTGAAAAGATTGAATTACAAAGCAAGATAAATTCAGTTTGCGGAAATAGCTCAGTTGGTAGAGCACAACCTTGCCAAGGTTGGGGTCGCGAGTTCGAGTCTCGTTTTCCGCTCACATCTTGCCCAAGTGGCGGAATTGGTAGACGCGCACGTTTCAGGTGCGTGTGTCGAGAGGCGTGCAGGTTCGACTCCTGTCTTGGGCACCATACATAACAAGAGGTTCGATATTCATCTGAATGTCGAACCTCTTGCCATTAACAGGCAAGGCATATCGCTATATATTATATATATCAAAAATGACCATTAGGCCTCAAAACGATGTAATCGCGCCGCAACAGACAACAATATAGACACAATACTGTCAGAAAACGGAAAAAACAGTTGACGCAGAAATATGAAACAACACGTATCGGTACCATTCATGCTGTTAAGCATCCTGTTCAACGTTTGCCTCATTACCGCCAATCTATTGGAAACAAAACTCATCGATATTGGCGGCATAACGGTAACGGCAGGACTGCTGGTGTTTCCCATATCATACATCATCAACGACTGCATATCGGAGGTGTGGGGCTATCGCAAGGCGCGCCTTATTATATGGACGGGCTTTCTGATGAACTTCTTTGTAGCAGCCCTCGGCACAATAGCCGTATGGATGCCAGCTGCGCCATTCTGGCAGGGAGAGGCTCACTTCAACTTCGTCTTCGGCATGGCGCCGCGCATCGTTGCAGCCAGCCTGAGTGCGTTTCTCGTAGGCTCGTTGCTGAACGCCTACGTCATGAGCCGCATGAAGCGGCTGAACCGCGGCAAATACTTCTCGCTGCGCGCCATAGTGTCCACTGTGGCGGGCGAGACGGCAGATTCGTGCATCTTCTTTCCGATAGCCTTCGGAGGGGTGATAGGACGTGAAGAGATGCTGCAACTGATGCTGGTGCAGATTGTTCTGAAATCCATATACGAAATCATCGTTCTCCCGGTTACCATACAGGTGGTCAAGGCCATAAAGCGCATGGAGGGCACGGATGTGTACGATGAACACATATCATACAAATTCTGGAAAATAAACGATCTGTAGCCGGACTGAATACAGCCAAAGAGACCGGATAAGACACCATATTCCGACAACACGCGAAATCATACAATACTACACTATGCAAATGAACAAAAATGCCGCTCTTGTCATATTCAGCGGCGGACAGGACTCCACAACATGCCTGTTCTGGGCCAAGAAACATTTCGATACGGTACGCGCCCTGAGTTTCCTGTATGGCCAGAAGCACAGCAAGGAGGTGGAACTGGCCCGCGCCATAGCCAGGAAAGCCGATGTGGAGTTCGAGGTCATGGATGTCTCGTTCATAGGTTCGCTTGGACGCAACTCACTGGTTGACACGTCTATTGACATGGACAACGAGAAGCCGGCAGACAGCGTGCCCAACACGTTCGTACCAGGCAGAAACCTTTTCTTCCTGAGCATAGCTGCCGTACACGCCCGGGAACTGAACATAAACCACCTGGTGACCGGAGTGTCGCAGACAGATTTCAGCGGCTATCCCGATTGCAGAGATGCCTTCATCAAATCACTGAACGTCACCCTCAATCTCGCCATGGACGAACAGTTCGTGCTGCACACGCCGCTCATGTGGCTCGACAAGTCAGAGACATGGGAAATGGCAGACAATCTGGGCGTCCTCGACCTGGTACGCAACGAGACACTGACCTGCTACAACGGAATACCAGGAGACGGATGCGGACACTGTCCGGCATGCCACCTGCGCAACGAGGGACTGCATAAATATCTGGAAAGAAAGAAGTGTGCAGGCAACTGTACAAAATAAATTGAACACATAACACGACGCAACATGACAGAACTGAAAGACCAACTCTCGCTGCTGGGACACAAGACCGTGTACCGTCAGGACTACGCACCGGAAGTGCTGGAGGCATTCGACAACAAACACCCCGAACACGACTACTGGGTACGCTTCAACTGCCCGGAATTTACCAGCCTCTGCCCCATCACCGGACAGCCGGACTTTGCCGAGATACGCATATCATACATTCCGGACATCAAGATGGTGGAGAGCAAAAGTCTGAAGATCTACCTCTTCAGTTTCAGGAACCACGGTGCATTCCACGAGGACTGCGTGAATATAATAATGAAAGACCTCATACGCCTGATGAATCCGAAATACATAGAGGTGACCGGCATATTCACGCCACGTGGCGGCATCTCCATCTACCCCTATGCCAACTACGGGCGCAAGGGGACAAAATATGAGGAAATGGCCGCGCACAGACTGATGAACCACGAATAAGGCATAACGCTGCCTTTTGCCTCATGACCGGTAATGTCCTGCTTTTCCCTGTGACATTACCGGTCATGCCGTATTTATCTGTTACTCATTTTTATGCCACCATGCCCGGCCTGTATCTCTATCAGTGTCTTGGCCGCGGGATCTTTGCCAATATAACCGCTGTCACTGCTGATAAAAGAATTTTTCACTCCGCCCTCCTGTCGGTGCGTACTGTGTACCGGGGAATCTATTTCTATGCCTCCAAACTTGGTCTTCATCCCATAACGTGCACTGATTCTGTCAGCCAGGAATAGATCAACATCTGTATAGGAACTGTTGATGACAAGCCCTTCAAACGATTTGCCATTGACAAGGGTAACATTTATCTTTCCATGTTTGCACGAGGAAACATTCAATTTTCTCTCCAAAGCATTGACGATAAGCTTACCGAACGATACCTTTCCCTCTCCGACACTCACACGCTCTATATTAATG
>CAMWRK010000205.1 GCA_947176655.1 uncultured Prevotellaceae bacterium
AAGATGCGTATGAAGACGGGAGTTATGCAGAACGGCAGTATATAGGGGCTTATGGTGCTGTTGGCCACAAGGAGATAGGTGGAGAGGGGGAACAAAATGAATAGCATGCAGGTGAGCAGCATGGCGCGCGGGCTGGCAAGATAGTCGCTGCGGAACTGTTGGAAATACAGTAGTAGCATGATGACTATGAGACTGGTGTAGGTAATGCGTCCGTAGAGGTCGAGAAGAAATTCTGCCGTAGATTTCTCCCTTTCGCCAATGTGGTGATGCATGCTCTCCAGAATGCGGAACGTGCCGGCGTTGATGATTTCTCCGCGGTCAACGATTTTCTGTCCTGCCACTACCTGCCCCAAATAAGGCGTGATGAGGCTCTCCATCTCTGACCGCTGTTGCGCGCTCTTGCCGGCATCGTATTCGAGGTTTGCAGTGAGAAAACGGTTCAGTTTGCAACGTATGAGGTCGTCATGCCGGTAACGTGTGCTGTCGGCGGAACTGATAAGTTCCTCATAGGCTGTTTTCGGCGTATAAATCTCGGACGCGGAGCGTATGGTGGACATATTGCCTGTGATGACGCGTATGGCATTGATGTTCGGATCTGCGATGATGTCATAGTCCTCGCCGGAGACAATGCCGCGGTCGTACAGTTCCATCAGTCTGGAGGTGACGTAGCTCTCATAGTATGACGGGACGGCACCGTTCAGCTCGTTCTGGAAAGTGAAATGCCATGCACGGATGGCACTGTCAGCGGTGTGCGGACGTGACAGGAAGTATGGCTCATAGTAGCGTGTGATGCTGTCACGTTCGTGCAGCAACTGCTCTTTGCTTTTTAGGATCGGGAAACTGTCCGATGCAATCAGCGTGGGGTAGTCCCAGATGCCGCCTTCGTTATAGTGGAAAGTGCGGACGCTTTCACGCGGCATGAAAGTGACCAGTACCGCTATCACGGCGGCAACGGAAAGGTAGCGCGTTATGTAGTTGCGCGTTGTCCACTTGTGGCGATGATTGAATCTGCTCATGTTTGTAAATATTCATTCGTCCGCGAATTTACGAAAAAATGACGGGGAATAGAAAAAAATGTCGTAATTTTGTGACATATAATAATTAAATAAATAATGTAATGGCAGAAAGAAGAGTGAGAGTGCGCTTTGCTCCGAGTCCTACAGGACCGCTACATATTGGCGGCGTGCGCACGGCGTTATATAATTACCTGTTTGCCCGTCAGCACGGCGGGGACTTCATCTTCAGAATAGAGGATACCGACTCCGGGCGTTTCGTGCCAGGAGCCGAGGAATACATTGCCGAATCTTTCCGCTGGCTCGGAATAGAGTTCGACGAGGGTGTGGGCATTGGCGGAGCGCATGGCCCGTACAGGCAGAGCGAGCGCAGGGACATATACCGCAGGTATGTGCAGGTGCTGCTTGATGCAGGAAAGGCGTATATTGCCTTTGACACTCCGGAGGAACTCGATGCCAGACGCAGCGAGACGGAGAATTTCCAGTATGACGCCACGACACGCGGCACGATGCGCAACTCGCTGACAATGCCGAAGGACGAGGTGGATGCCTTGATTGAGACAGGACATCCGTATGTGGTACGCTTCCTGATAGAGCCTGGCGAGGATGTGCATGTGTGCGATATGATACGCGGGGACGTGGTGATAAACTCTTCAGTGCTGGACGACAAGGTGCTGTACAAGAGTGCCGACGATCTGCCGACATACCACTTGGCTAATATCGTGGACGACCATCTTATGGAGGTGACGCACGTGATAAGAGGAGAGGAGTGGCTGCCGAGTGCTCCGTTGCATGTGTTGCTCTACCGCGCTTTCGGTTGGGAGGACACGATGCCGCGTTTCGCCCATCTGTCATTGTTGCTGAAACCCGTAGGCAACGGCAAACTGTCCAAACGTGACGGCGACAAATTAGGCTTCCCTGTATTCCCTTTGGAATGGCATGACCCCAAGAGCGGAGAGGTCAGTAGCGGTTATCGGGAAAAAGGTTATCTGCCGGAGGCCGTGCTGAACTTCCTGGCTCTGCTGGGATGGAATCCTGGCGAGGAGGGGTCGGAGATGCTTTCTCTGGAAGAGATGATAAGGCTGTTTGATCTGAGCAAATGTTCCAAGAACGGTGCTAAGTTCGATTTCGTGAAGGCTGCGTGGTTCAATCACCAGTATATGATACGCAGGGAAGATAGTGCCTGGGCACCGGAGTTCGGCAAGGTGCTGGCTGCCGAGGGCATTGAGGCTACTGTCGGACAGATGGCCGAGGTGGTGCGTATGATGAAGACCAAGGTGATAGAATACACCGACGGGCAGGGCAACAAGAAGAAACGTAACATAAGTTTCGCTTCCGACCTATGGCCGCTGACAAAGTTCTTCTTCGTGGCTCCAGCGACTTTTAACAGAGAGGACAAGTTCGTAAAGAAAAACTGGAAGGAGGGTACTGCCGGGGATATGTGTCGTTTTGCCTCTGTCCTGGAGAGCGTGACAGAATGGAGCGTGGAGGGAATGAAACAGGTCTGCGATCCCTGGGTGGAAGAGAGCGGAATGAAACCATGGAACGCATGGCGAGTGTGTCTGGTTGGCGAAGGCCAGGGACCGGACATGTACGAGTTGGCTGCTTTCCTTGGCAAGGAGGAAACCCTGCGCAGAATGCGTTTTGCCGTGGAGACATTGGGATAAAGTAAGGACGCTATGGCTTTAATAAAGACATTGAAAGGGATGCCGGCTCCAAGATTCGGACAGCATTGCTATTTCTCCGAGGGGGCGGTGATAGTAGGTGATGTGGAAATGGGCGACGACTGCACCGTGTGGTTCAATGCCGTGCTGAGGGGCGACGTGCACTACATAAAGATAGGTAACAGGACGAACATACAGGACAATTCCTGTGTGCATACTCTGAACGGCAAGGCTCCGTGCATTTTGGGGGACGACGTTACGATAGGACATTCGGTGACCCTGCACGGATGCGAGGTGAGGGACGGCGCTTTGGTTGGCATGGGTGCCACGGTGCTGGATCATGCCGTGGTTGGACGCGGCGCGATAGTTGCCGCCGGTGCGTTGGTGTTGAGCAATACTGTTATCGGGGATGGTGAATTGTGGGCCGGTGTGCCGGCCAAGTTTGTTAAGAAAGTCGATCCGGAACAGGCGCAGACACTGAACAAGACCTATGCCAGGCATTATATAGAGTACAGCGACTGGTACAGGGAGGCTGATGCTGATTCCGGGAACACACAGATGGTGACGACAAGCGACGAATATGTGCGCAGAGGATAGACTTCGTGCCGTGCGTGAGTGGCTTGCACGGGAGGGGCTGGATGCCTTGGTGGTGCCTACGGGTGACCCGCACGGTTCCGAATATCCGGCGGAGCATTGGCAGTGCCGGCGGTGGCTGACGGGTTTTACGGGCAGTGCCGGCACGGCGGTGGTTACACAGGAAGAGGCTTTGCTGTGGACCGATTCACGATACTGGATACAGGCAGTGGAGCAACTGGCAGGTACAGGGTTTGTCTTGATGAGGGAAGGGCAGGACGAGAGACTGGAGACTTGGTTGGAAAGACATTGCCGCAATGTACGGTGGAGTTATAACGAGCCTTTCGATGAGATATGGCCGGATCGCCCGCCGCTGCCGCATACGACAGCATGGCGCATGAGCGACGGGACGGCCGGGGAAACGGCAGAGGCCAAGTTGTGCCGGCTGACGGATTATCTGCGGGACAACGGATTGCCGGGAATGTATATATCTGATCTGGCCGAAATAGCCTGGGTTTTGAATATACGCGGCGGGGATATTGCATACAATCCTTTTGTCATTTCTTTTTTGTATGCAAGCGCAGCCGGAAATCATGTTCTTTATGTAGCAGCCGCACAGGTGAAGGAACTGAGAGATTACCTCAATGGTCTTGGCGTGAGTGTGAAGCCTTATGATGAGGGACTTGCACGCCATGCCGGAAAGACACCGCTGGGGCAATGGAAGGCTGTGAAGAATCCTGTGGAACAGGAAGGATTCCGCAAGGCGCATTTGCGTGACGGCGTGGCGATGGTTCGTTTCTTGACGCGGCTGGAGAATGCGATACGTGGCGGCGAGCGAGTGACGGAAATGTGGGTCGACAGAGAACTGACGGCTCTGCGTGCGGAGCAGGAAGGATTCCTCTCGCTGAGTTTTGAGACGATAGCCGGTTTTGCCGCCCATGGAGCCGTGGGGCATTCC
>CAMWRK010000206.1 GCA_947176655.1 uncultured Prevotellaceae bacterium
AGAGCTTCCTAGTGCTCGTGGGATAGGAGATGTTTATTAGAGAGAGGTAAATACCTCCTGTATGTTCATGCCTTTGGGACTTCCTGCCGACCACCCCTTCTGGACCGATCCCGCCGAACCTTGGACACAGAAGCGTGCATGGAGCGGCGGCCAGATTCCCATCGACGGCCATGTGTCGTTAAAGAAATAGCAAATTCCTGTATTCTTGGCTATCAACGTCAGTAGGCATTAGTGAGTACTCCTGATAGGAATACTCGAGTATCCTTAATAAGAGTATTCGAGTATCTCTATCAGGAGTATTTGAGTTTTTCTGCAGGAAGTACAGATGTGTTGTCGTGATGGATGAAGTCCATCGCCATGTCATGGATTTTCCTATTTGCCATCGGCTACTTTCCGGTCTCCGAAACTGCATATTCATGGTTCCCGAAGCGCGTCCTTGCGGTGTCCCGATTCAGCCCCCGTGGTTTTGGAGACCATTGAGCTTGGTCTCCAAAACCACGGTCTTTCGCCCCAGTTACTGTGCCAGCATGTAATCATTTTTCAATAGTAATGGTAGTATCAACAGGCTACGGACAATACTGTGAAGGGCGATAACAGGAGATCCTGATACTGCAACGTCTTATGATGTTGCGTGCTGCAATTTTACAAAAAAATATTTAGGACAATATTGACTCACGGTAGACTTTTTGGCAAACTTTTGATGTGACTATGGCAGATGTCTGAGGAATAAATACTATATTTGTAATGTTTTGTGATGTTAAAATTATTAAGGGTGAAAATTGAATGTTGTGATGGTATTATCTCAAACTGACATACGGGAGAATGATATTTTTGAGCGGTTGCCCGCACTGCTGTCTGTATTGCTTAAAGACCACACTTTAAGCACGGAGGCGCAGCAGGTCAATATATTCTGGGCGACGAACAACTATGCCGATATGGGCGTAGGTTACCAGTATGCAGACCAAATTACAATAGAGGCTATAACCGGCAAGAACGGAGATATAATCAAACCGCGTGCGGTAAAGAGCCGTGAGATGCAGCAGCAGCGCAGCCGTGAGATGGCAGAGGTATTCACCCCGTCATGGATTTGTAACAAGCAGAACAATCTGGTTGATAATGCCTGGTTCGGTAGGGAAAATGTGTTCAATACCGAAAAGGATAATCCAGACGGCTCGCATTCGTGGATTCCGTCAGAGGGTAAAATAACTTTCCCGGAAGGTAAAACGTGGCGCGATTATATCAACGAGAACCGTTTGGAAATTACCTGTGGCGAAGCACCGTATTTGGTAAGCCGATATGACACGGTAACAGGAGAGCCTATACCGCTTGAACGGCGTATAGGCTTACTGGATAGGAAACTTCGCGTTGTTGGAGAGAACACGGAGACGACAGGCGAATGGTTGAAAGCAGCGCAGTCTGCATATAAAAGCATCTATGGCTATGAATGGCAAGGTGACAATCTTGTCCTTGCCCGCGAAACATTGCTCTATACATTTATCGACTACTACAAAGCGAAATTCGGTCGAGAACCGCAACTTAAATCGCTGTTATATATAGCTTATATCATCTCGTGGAATATCTGGCAGATGGACGGCTTGAAAGGTGTGATACCTTACACCTGTGGAGATCGCAAGATTGTGGAACACACCATATTCGGAGACGAAGAACATATTTCTGTCTGTCAAGGCTGCAAGAATGATGATATTCGCACCCACAACGGCACATACGCCATTATCAAAGACTGGAATGCCCCAAAAGGAAAAGAGAAAATAAGATTCATCGACCTCATAAAATAGTTATGCAATATTTTTCGTCATTAAAGCCCAAACTGATTTATGTGTTCCGCATCAACGATGTGGCTCATAAAGGTTGTCTCAAAATTGGTGAGACCACTTTTGAGGATGGCGATATTACGTTGCAGCCCAACAGTTCTGCACTGAACAAGGCCGCAAAGAAACGCATCGACCAATACACCCAGACGGCAGCCATTGATTATGACTTGCTTTATACCGAGCTGACAATCTTTGTTCGGAATAAGGTGATCGGTGCTTTCAATGACAAGGAGGTACACGAAGTTCTTCTCCGCAGCGGTGTAAAACGCAAGGTTTTCGACCATGCCAACCATGCCAACGAGTGGTTCGAGACCGACCTCGAAACGGTAAAGAATGCTATCGTAGCAGTTAAAGCCGGGAAGAAGTCGTTGCATGCTTCAGAGATTACGATAGATCGCACTCCGATAGATTTCCGTCCGGAACAGCGTGAGGCAATCGACAAGACCTTAAAGCAGTTCAAGAAAAGCAATCAGATGCTGTGGAATGCCAAAATGCGTTTCGGCAAAACACTCTCTGCGCTCCAAGTCGTCAAGGAATACGCGAAATTCCGCCGAGTGCTTATCCTCACTCACCGTCCAGTGGTTGATGCCGGTTGGTTCGAGGATTTCGGCAAGATATTCTATGATACTCCCGACTTTGCCTATGGCTCAAAGACTAATGGAGAGCCATATATAAACCTCGAAGCACGCGCAAAGCACAATGAATGTCGCTATGTCTATTTTGCCTCGATGCAGGATTTGCGCGGGTTGGAATTGGTAGGCGGCAACTTCGACAAGAACAATGAAGTTTTTGCTACGCCTTGGGATTTGATTATTGTCGATGAAGCACACGAGGGAACGCAGACAACGCTCGGTAAGGCAGTAATGACCGAATTGGTGAAGCCTGACACAAAAGTATTGCGCCTTTCAGGTACGCCGTTCAATCTTCTCGATGACTTCAAGGAGGATGAAATCTATACATGGGACTATGTGATGGAGCAGCGGGCAAAGGCGCAATGGGATGTCGACCATCCGGGCGATCATAACCCCTATTCGTGTCTTCCGCGGCTGAATATCTACACCTACGACCTCGGACGGCTGATGAAAGACTTTGCTGACGAGGATATAGCATTCAACTTCCGCGAGTTCTTCCGCACGAAAGAGGACGGAACATTCGTTCACGAAAAAGACGTGCAGGCGTTCCTTAATCTGCTTACAAAGGAGGATGCAGAAGGCCAATACCCATTTGCCAATGATGCCTATCGGGATATATTCCGTCATACGCTGTGGATGCTTCCCGGCGTAAAGGCAGCAAGGGCATTAAGTGCGATGCTGAAAGAGCACCCTGTATTCGGTTGCTTTGAAATAGTCAATGTTGCCGGCGATGGCGATGAAGACGAGGAAAACGGCGAAGCATTGCGCATGGTCGAGACGGCAATCGGTAATGATCCTGACCAGACGCGCACCATCACGCTGTCGTGTGGCAGACTTACAACAGGCGTGAGCGTCAAGGCGTGGACTGGTGTGTTTATGCTGTCTGGTAGTTACAATACGGCTGCATCGGCATATATGCAAACTATCTTCCGTGTGCAGACTCCGGCGACTATCAACGGCCGCATCAAGGAAGAGTGCTATGTATTCGATTTCGCACCCGACCGTACACTCAAAGTACTTGCCGAGACTGCCAAGATTTCGACCAAAGCGGGCAAGCAGGGCGATTCCGAGCGTAAGCAGTTGGGCGATTTCCTCAATTTCTGCCCGATTATTTCGATTGAGGGCTCGAAGATGAGCAACTTCAATGTCGATAATATGCTCCAACAACTCAAAAAGGTCTATGTCGAGCATGTTGTCCGCAACGGATTTGAGGATAAGAGCCTGTATAATGATGAGTTGATGAAGCTGAATGATTTGGAATTGCAGGAGTTTGATGCCTTGAAAAAGATTATCGGCAAAACCAAGGCTATGCCAAAGACCAATCAGATTGATATCAACAATCAGGGACTGACCGATGAGCAATACGAAGAGCTTGAGAAGCTTGAAAAGAAATCCAATAAGAGAGGTAAGGACAAACAGCCCTTAACGGAAGAGGAGAAGAAGCGTCTTGAGGCACTGAAAAAGAAAAAGGAGAACCGAGAAGCTGCCATTTCCATCCTGCGCGGTATCTCTATCCGTATGCCGTTGCTTATCTATGGTGCGGATATTACTGACGAGGACAAGGAACTGACTATCGACAACTTCACGCAGCTTGTCGATGCGCAGTCGTGGGAGGAGTTTATGCCGAAGGGTGTTACCAAGCAGAAGTTCAACGCATTCAAGAAATATTACGACCCCGACATCTTCGCGGCTGCCGGTAAGCGCATTCGCCAGATG
>CAMWRK010000207.1 GCA_947176655.1 uncultured Prevotellaceae bacterium
TAAATGTAGATAAATGTAGATAAATGTAGATAAATGTAGATAAATGTAGATAAATATAGATAAATATAGATAGTCCATTTTTAATTGGAAAAGTCTTTCAAGCGTGTCTCGGTTTTCAAGAACTTGACTAAGATATACAAGAAGTTAGAGCCGAAAAAGCATTTTTGTGCTTCCACAAAGCCTTTCACTCAGAAAACAAGACGTACATGATGAAGCAGCTGCAAGATTAATGATGCTACTTATCCAATGGCAAAGGTATTTAATCAAGAAGGATGAACAAGCTTGTCAAGGACAGTGTGCAAATCAGCATAGTTTTTTTGCAGTACTTAATGATGGAATGCCCAATGATATGCCAATAGCAACCAATACAAAGATGCTTTTTACTGCATACTATCTGCATACTGATCTCTGAACGTGGGTGAAATCAATTAAAAGGCTCATTAGACAGCCTCGTCAATGCTCCCCTTACCATGGTTCATGCAATTATAAGGAGGATTAGAGCACTGTTCACAAAACCATCCCGTTAGTCAATCTAAACGATGACATCTATTTCAGATATTCGCCGAAAAAACTCGCCATTGCATCGAACGGTATTATGTTCTTGCGGTCGTAAAGGTCGGTATGACTGGCACTGGGGATGACCATGAGTATCTTGTTGTTGTCCTTGCCTGGACGGATAGTGAGTTTTTTATAGGCATCAATGCCAAAATATAAAGAATGAGCCTTCTCACCATGTATAATCATCACGGCACTCTCTATTTCGTCGGCACGACTCATCAGGGGGAAGTTCACCCATGGTATAGCAGAGGTGACGTTGCGACCGGAGTTAGAGTTTAACGAACGGGGATGATAGCCGCGCTCTGTCTTGTAGTAGTCGAAATAGTCACACAGGAACTTCGGGGCGTCCTCTGGCAATACGTCCGGCACACCACCACCGGGTTTGGGAGTACCGTTGCGATAATCTACCGTGCGTTGCGCTGCCAAAGCCCAACGGAGGTTCTGACGGGCTTCCGCCGTGTCCTCGGAGTCGAAATAGCCATTTGCGCTAACACGACTCATGTCGTACATGGTGGAGGCTACGGTGACCTTGATTCTTGGGTCTGCCGCAGCAGCATTGATAGCAAGGCCTCCCCATCCGCAGATGCCAATGATGCCTACGGCTTCATGGTTAACCAGTGGATGGGTGACAAGAAAATCTACAGCTGCGCTGAAGTCTTCCGTATTGATGTCGGGAGATGTCATATACCGCGGCATGCCGCCGCTTTCACCCGTGAAAGATGGATCGAATGCTATCGTCAAGAAGCCGCGTTCCGCCATTTCTTGGGCATACAGTCCTGAAGACTGTTCCTTGACAGCACCGAAAGGGCCACATACCGCAATGGCGGCCATGGGAGCCTTCGCACCTTGGGGAATATAAAGGTCTGCAGCAAGCGTGATGCCATAACGGTTGTGAAACGTTACCTTACTGTGCTCTACCCTGTCACTCTTGTGGAACGTCTTGTCCCACTCTGTCGTCAACTGTAAGTTCTCTTCCAATACCCTGTTGTTCTCTTCTACATCCATAAGCGTTTTATTTTGTGCCATTGCCCCCCATGATCATGGCGAAGGCAAACATAGATGTTAATATTATTCCTTTCATAGTTCTTACTTACGCGCCTACCCTCCTTCTTACCCTCACTGTACCTGGCACTTGCTCACGGCCGGGACTCCTGCAACTATTGTGCCAGCAGGAACGTTCTTCGTAACAACTGCCCCCGCTGCCACTATCGCACCATCACCAATAATCACACCTGGCAATATAGTGACATTGGCACCAATCCATACCCTGTTGCCTATCAGCACAGGACTGCAGCACATATCGCCACGCGATTCCGGCGACTTGGAATGATTTACCGTACATATCGTACAATTATGGCCTATCAGACAGTCGTTTCCTATCTTTATCCCACCCCAGTCCTGGAAAGTACACCCCATATTGATGAACGTTCCGGAACCTATAACAATATTCCTTCCGCAGTCTGTATAGAACGGTGGGAACAGCCCGACATCAGGTGTGAGCTGTCTGCCTGTCAGTTCTGACATCAATGCACGAAGTTCATTCGGCTCATGATAGGACGCATTGATTTCCGCCGTAATACGCAACGCATTCTGACTGATACGGTGCATAGCCAAATGCGCGTCGGAACCAGCAACAATCATCCTGCCGGAAGTCGCATACTCCAAAAAATCTTGTTCTGTCATTATCGCAAATGTATTATATTTCTTCTCTGCAAAGGTACGCAAATAATCCATAGCAACAATAACCAATGTTACACACAAACATACCACACTTACAGAATGCGACATTATTACATAGGGGTAACAAATAAATAAGTTGACATCCAGACAATACAATTTACAACCAATAGCAATATATACATCTTAGGCCACCTACTATTCTCAATGCTTTATATACTTGTCAGTAGTATGAGGAACGTATCCTATTCATTCCACCAACAGTTTGTGTCCAACCATTCTCTGCGGAAGCACAGATGTAAAAGCCTGTCATATGACAAAAAAGCACCTTCTCCAAAACATGAAGAAGGTGCTCTCGTTATTGCAATTTAGAATTATTCGACACTTGCAACGCTTTCCTCGGCAGTCTCTGCAACGGGAGCCTCTGCTGCTGTCTTCTTGGCTGAGCGACGAGTGCGCTTTGTCTTCTTGGGCGTCTTAGCCATGTTCTCATCAAAATCAACAAGCTCAATGAAACACATGGGAGCATTATCGCTGGCACGATTGCCAGTCTTGATAATGCGGGTATAACCACCGGGACGATCTGCCACCTTGGCACTGATAGTACTGAACAACTCGGTGATAGCCTGCTTGTCCTGCAGGTAGCTGAACACTACTCGACGTGCATTAGTAGTATCCTCCTTTGAGCGGGTGATCATAGGCTCAACATATTTCTTAAGAGCCTTGGCCTTGGCCACAGTCGTAGTGATTCTTTTGTGCATAATCAGAGATACAGCCATGTTGCTCAGCATGGCAGCTCTGTGAGATGCAGTACGACTCAAATGATTGAATTTCTTATTATGTCTCATAAGTTTTCTTAATCTTTATCTAATTTGTATCTTGAGATGTCGGTTCCAAACGACAGATTCAGACTCTCCAGCAAATCATCAAGCTCGGTGAGCGATTTCTTACCGAAATTGCGGAACTTGAGCAGATCCGTTTTATTATATTGAACAAGATCTCCAAGTGTCTCAACATCCGCCGCCTTCAGACAATTTAGTGCACGGACGCTAAGATCCATGTCAACCAATTTTGTCTTTAGCAACTGGCGCATATGCAGGACTTCCTCATCAAACTCCTCGTTGTTGTCAGCATCACAATTCTCCAAAGTAATCTTGTCATCGGAGAAAAGCATGAAGTGATAAATCAGGATTTTGGCAGCCTCCCTCAGTGCATCTTTCGGGTGAATGGAACCATCAGTTGTGATTTCCAGCACGAGTTTCTCGTAGTCAGTCTTCTGTTCTACACGATAATTTTCGACTGCATATTTCACATTTCTGATAGGAGTATAAATAGAATCAATGGGGATTACATTAACATCAGTGCAGTACTCGCGATTCTCATCTGCAGGTACGTAGCCACGTCCTTTATTAATACTAATCTCCATCTGCATCGTTGCCTTGGCATCCAGATGGCAAATAACTAAGTCAGGGTTTAACACTTCAAATCCAGTCAGATACTTATTAAAGTCACCAGCCTTGAGTTCTGTCTTGCCCTCAACTTTTATGCTAACTTTCTCTGTCTCGAATTCATCTACTAACTGCTTGAAGCGAACCTGCTTCAAGTTAAGTATTATGTTGGTTACATCCTCCTTTACACCAGGAACTGTAGCGAACTCGTGTTCTACACCACGAATTGAAACGGTATTGATGGCAAAACCATCAAGTGAAGAAAGAAGTATGCGGCGCAAAGCATTACCAACGGTAGTACCGAACCCACCCTCAAGAGGACGGAATTCAAACTTACCATACTTGTCGTCCGCCTCCAACATTAATACCTTATCAGGTTTTTGAAATGCTAATATCGCCATCCTTAATTATTATTTAGAATACAACTCGACGATCAACTGTTCCTTGATGTTCTCAGGAATATCTGCACGCTCGGGTCTGTGA
>CAMWRK010000208.1 GCA_947176655.1 uncultured Prevotellaceae bacterium
ACTCGCCGGCTTTTCCCTTGGGCTGGGCCGAGTCTGACTATCATTAGGGACAGGGCGATTATGTGAACGTCATACCGGAGTTGCGGTAGAGGGTGCTGGCTCTTTACAGGCGTGAGCCTCAGACCATGGCACGTGTCCTCGGTGAAAAACCGTTTGAACTGTCCGGAATACTGAAACACTGGGTCTTCTGCCACGAGAATGGCATGAGCGACGAGGATATACGCCTGCGTCGCTACATCAAGGCTCTGGTCTGCGGCAGGGAAGACGAATGGGAGAAGGAGGATATACGTTGCATTCCCTCTGACAGTGCCGTCATAACGCTTTCCGGCGGAGGCAGCATGCCTCTTTCGTTCAAAGGCAAGGACGGGATGACGAAAAGCGACCTATTGCTTCTGCAGATGCTCACACACATAGAATCCGGACGTCCTCTGTATGTGCCGATAATGTCCAACTTAGACGAGATACCTTACATTCGTCCTTACCTCTCTTTGGAGGGACTGCTATACCGGATAGTGTCGACGACTACGGAGGGTGGCAACGGCTGCGTGGACAGCGAACGCGTGTTTGACAACGTGATGCACCGTTTCTCCTACGGCGGTCTGTCATCTGGCAATGTCTATGCCGATTACGATGTCCGTAAAATGGTTACGGGACATTATCATGTCCTATCCCGGCTGACAGATGCCTTGCTGAACGAGGGGCGCGATGACCGTGCACTGGAAGTCACAAGGCTGTGGCTCAGGGAACTGCCGTCTGGTGTGGTTCCATACGACGAGTCGTCATTGTCCATGGCGGAGTGCCTGTACAGAACCGGCAATGCCGACGAGGGCGATGCCATTGTAGAAAACCTTCTAACGCGCTCCGTAGAGTGGATCAGATGGATAGCGACTATACGCGGGGAGCGCCATCGAGGTTCTCGTATGACAGAGTATCGCTGGCTGCTTGCCATGGACAATGCCATGAAGGTATTGCAACGCCATGGCAGGACAGAGTTGCTTACACGTTTCTATAATGACTATAACGCGGCACTGACCCGCTATGAATAGCACCGTACACCATCTTACACATGCTATACACAGTAATTATGAAAAACAGAAAAAAAAATGTCATGACGGCAAGCATGGTACGTACCGTCATTTACACCCTTTCTACCCTCCTCATTCTTAACGGACTGTTTCTCATGTCCGGCGACGGCAGCGACTATGAAACATTCCGTCCTGAGATATTCTCCGCCACAAGGATTCGCATTGCACCGGCATTGTGCTTTTTCGGCTACCTGCTTGTGATACTCGGGATAATGTATCGCGGAAAAGACAAGTAACATTAGAAACGGGAACTCCACATCGGAATTCCCGTTTTTCAACTGTACGCCTGATAAGACTCGAACTTACACGCATCGCTGCACCAGATCCTAAGTCTGGCGTGTCTACCAATTCCACCACAGGCGCAACTCGTATGCTGCAAAGGTACATATTTTTTTTCAATTATGCCTCCTGTTAGCTATAAAATCGGTTGGTATACAATGTTGCCCTAATAAAATCTATGCTTACTCTCAAACCGGTCAACATCAGGTATGCGCACATTTTACCTTTTTCCGGAATATTCCTTCTTCGGTTGCGCATTTTTTTGTAATTTAGCAGAGCATAAGCCGATTGGACAGGGGATGCATCGTTTCGCGCCTTGCTCCGACCTGGCTGTCAGGAGCATTGCTATTACACATTATTAATAATAAACGAACATGACCATTTTACCTCGTAAACTGACTTTCGGCCTTTTCCTGCTTATGGGAATCACATGCCGGCCTATGAGTGCGGAATGCATTGTCCCGCTGGCAACAGTAGTACAGACAGCCGACGACGACGCCTTGTCGGTGGCGAAGCAGGAGGCACTGAACCTGTTGGAAAACCTGACGCAGGAGGGGACTGCGCCAGGCTGCTACACAAAGGAAGACCGTGAGACATTCCGCAATGCCATCGAATCGGCCACAACCACAGAAGAAGTCGCTGATGCCGTCAAGGCATACAAGGCTGCCGTACAAGGCGTGCGGATAAGCGACGACGAGAACGAATACTGGTATTACATCATCTCAGGCCCCTCCATGGCATACTGCCAGAACGCCGCCATATACGACCTCACGGCCAAAAACGGCGAGCAGCTGAAGTGGAACGACATGGCTCCCGATGCACATTGCATGTGGAAGTTTGTAAACGGGAGCAACGGCAGACTGCGAATAGTCAACCGTGCCACCAGCCGATACATAAAGAATCCAGGAACATTGGGCGCAAAGGTGACGTCCGAGGCAAACAGGATTCTTGCAACATCGTTCAATCTGGAGTCACTGGGCGAACAGCGTGCTTTCCTGATACGTGAAAGCAGCAGCAAGAATCCCGTTCACGCCGACCAGAACGGTGTAATCGTCGCATGGCGTACCGTAACGGTAGGAAGTGCTTCGGCATGGCACTTCGACCCGGTAAGCCAGGAAGACCTGGATGCGCTGAATCCGGACAATGACACATGGGAACTGGTCTGGGCCGACGAGTTTGATGTAGACGGTCCGGTAAACTCCGAGAACTGGACATTCGAAAAAGGTTTCGTCCGCAATTCCGAACCGCAATGGTATCAGGAAAACAACGCTGTCTGCAAGGACGGCAATCTGGTAATCACAGCCCGCAAGGAACGCGTAAGGAATCCCAAATACGATGCCACCTCGTCAGACTGGAAGCTCAACCGCGAGTATGCCGAATATACTTCCAGCTCCATCATAACCCAGAACAAGCGCGACCTGCTGTACGGGCGCATGGAGGTACGCGCCAAAATTCCCGTAAGCAGCGGAGCATGGCCGGCAATCTGGTGCAAAGGCTATCCGAACATCAGCGGTTCATGGCCGGCCTGCGGCGAAGTGGACATACTGGAATTCTACCAGAAGAGCATCTTTGCCAACGTCGCATGGTCCGATGCAACGGGCGGCAGCCAATGGCGTACAGTGAAAACTCCTTTTACACATTTCACCGGCATGGACAGTAAGTGGGCAGACAAGTATCACGTATGGCGCATGGACTGGGACAGCCTGTCAATAAGGCTGTATCTTGACGACGAGCTGCTGAACGTAACTTCTCTCGAGCGTACTGTCCAGCCCGTCGGTAACTTCTGCAAGAGTGCCAATCCGTTCAAGCATCCGATGTTCATCCTGTTGAATCTGGCTCTCCGCTCACCGGACGGAATAGACGAATCGTACCTGCCCATGTCCTATTACGTAGACTACGTACGTTTCTACCAGAAGAAGGATAACTCTACCGGCATCTCAGAGCTCCAGGCTGACCGGGAGGATGCCTGGCTGGTAAACATTCCCGGCAATCCCCCCTGCATAGATATCAATGCGTTCGACGGCACGGTCAGCATACAGGTATACTGCATGTCCGGTTCGCAGATGCGTTCCGACAGGGTATTAGCGGAACAGGCCTTCTACTCTCTGAACGGTCTGCCCAAGGGAATATACATCATATCGGCAACGGACGGCAATGTAAGACGCAGTGCCAGAATAGTTATAAACTGACACACATGTACATACATCGAAACAGAGGCAGACATTCGTGAGAGTGTCTGCCTCTGTTTCGATGTATGCGTTATAAATAAAGCAATTATTCCTTTACTTCCTTAACCTCGGCCACTCTGTTCTGGAACTCAGGACATGGTTTGAAAGCAGGGATGTAGTGCTCGGGCACTATGATTGTCTCTTTCTTGCTGATGTTACGGGCTGTCTTTGCGGCACGCTTCTTCAGATTGAAAGTACCGAATCCACGCAGATACACGTTCTCACCATTGGCCATGGTCTCTTTAACAATATTCATCATAGCCTCTACTGCGGCCAAGGCAGCAGGCTGGTCGATTCCGGTCTCGCGTGAAATGGCACGCACCAATTCCTGTTTTGTCATAATCTTGTATTATTATTGTTTTGTAATTATCCTCCTTACTTCTGCTGTTTCTCTGATATATAGACTTTTGGGCTTGCAAAGATACGAATAAGCACGCTATTTACCAAGTAAATGCCATAATTATTTATATGTTTATCCCCGTAATGCTGACGGCCTTACTCTTCTTCTGTAAGTGCCTCGTATATCCTGAGCACTTTCTGTCTGATTCCGTAGCGGTAATAGGCATAGTCCAG
>CAMWRK010000209.1 GCA_947176655.1 uncultured Prevotellaceae bacterium
TTCGGCGGCGCACAGGTGAGCCGTACTTTCTATGCCAAGGGTCAGACAGGACAGCAGCTCCTTCTCGGTGCCTATTCTTCTCTGAGCCGTATGGTCAACAGCGGCAAGGTGAAGCTCTACACACGTTATGAGATGGAGGACGTGGTTATCGTTGAAGGTTGTGCACGCGGTATCATCGCAAAGAACCTTGTAAGCGGCAAGCTGGAGCGTTTCAGCGCCAATGCCGTTGTCATTGCTACAGGCGGTTACGGCAACGCATACTTCCTCAGCACCAACGCCATGGGATGTAACTGCACGGCTGCCATACAGTGCTATCGTAAGGGTGCCCTGATGGCAAACCCGTCATACGTTCAGATTCATCCCACTTGTATTCCGGTACACGGCGACAAGCAGTCAAAGCTGACCCTTATGTCAGAGTCTTTGCGTAACGACGGTCGTATCTGGGTTCCCAAGAAACTGGAGGATGCCAAGGCATTGCAGGCCGGCACCAAGCAGGGTTATGAGATTCCCGAGGAAGACCGCGACTACTATCTGGAGCGCCGTTATCCCGCTTTCGGCAACCTGGTTCCCCGCGACGTGGCTTCACGTGCCGCTAAGGAGCGTTGCGACAAGGGCTACGGCGTGAACAACACCGGTCTGGCCGTTTTCCTGGACTTCTCCGAGTCAATACAGCGTCTGGGCATTAATGAGATTCTCCAGCGTTACGGCAACCTCTTCGAGATGTACGAGGAAATCACCGATGTCAACCCCGGCAAGTTGGCCAAGACAGTCAATGGCGTGGAGTACTATCACCCGATGATGATTTTCCCCGCCATACACTACACCATGGGCGGTGTATGGGTGGACTACGAATTGCAGACCACCATTCCCGGCCTGTTCGCTATCGGTGAGTGCAACTTCTCCGATCACGGGGCCAACCGTCTTGGCGCTTCTGCCCTCATGCAGGGTCTGGCCGACGGTTATTTCGTTCTCCCATATACCATACAGAATTATCTGGCAGACCAGAAACTGTGGTCACGCCTTTCTACCGACCTGCCCGAGTTCGAGGCCGCCGAGAAGGCTGTCGAGGCCGAAATCGACCGTCTGATGAACATCAAGGGCAAGCGTTCCGTAGATTCCATACATAAGGAATTGGGGCACATCATGTGGGAACACGTAGGCATGGGACGTACCAAGGAAGGTCTGGAAGAGGGTCTGAAGCTCTTGAAGGGCATCCGCAAGGAGTTCAACGAGAATCTCTTCATCCCCGGCACCAAGGAAGGCCTGAATGTGGAACTGGACAAGGCCATACATCTGCGCGACTTCATCATTATGGGCGAACTGATAGCCTACGACGCGCTGCACCGCGAGGAGAGCTGCGGCGGTCATTTCCGCGAAGAGCACCAGACCGAGGAAGGCGAGGCCAAGCGCGATGACGAGAACTTCTTCTATGTAGGCTGCTGGGAGTATCAGAAGAACGACGAGACGGCACCGGAACTTACCAAGGAGCCTCTCAACTACGAGATTATAAAGGTTCAGCAGCGTAACTATAAGAACTAACCCCTAATCCGAAGATTATTATGGCAAAGAATATATCAGTAACTGTAAAGTTTTGGAAGCAGAATGGTCCCAAGGACAAGGGGCATTTTGAAAAGCATGAAATGAAGAATGTCCCCGACGATACTTCATTCTTGGAGATGCTTGACATGATGAACGAGGAACTCATTGCCAGCGGCAGCGAGCCTTTTGTGTTCGATCATGACTGTCGTGAGGGTATCTGCGGCATGTGCTCTCTGTATATCAACGGTACTCCGCACGGCAAGACAGAGCGTGGTGCCACCACATGCCAGTTGTATATGCGCAAGTTCAAGGATGGCGATGTCATTACAGTGGAGCCTTGGCGTTCTGCCGGTTTCCCTGTCATCAAGGACTGCATGGTAGACCGTATGGCATTCGAGAAGATAATGCAGGCCGGCGGATATACCAGCATACGTACCGGACAGGCTCAGGATGCCAATGCCATACTCATCTCCAAGGAGGCTGCCGATGAGGCCATGGACTGTGCCAGCTGTATCGGTTGCGGTGCCTGTGTGGCAGCGTGCAAGAACGGTTCGGCCATGCTCTTCGTCTCTTCCAAGGTGAGCCAGTTCGCTCTCCTGCCTCAGGGACAAGTGGAGGCTGCACGCCGTGCAAAGGCCATGGTGGCCAAGATGGACGAGCTGGGCTTCGGTAACTGTACCAACACACGTGCCTGCGAGGCCGTATGTCCAAAGTGCGAGACAATTTCCAACATCGCACGCCTGAACCGCGAGTTCATCAAGGCAAAGCTGGCCGACTGATGACGGACGGCATCCGTTGGATGTAATAATATCAATGTACAGAATCCCGGTGGCATGTGTTGCCGCCGGGATTCGTTGCATAATTTTGTTGACTGACTTATGTTCCTGAATACGGAAAATATTGCCCGTTCGGGCGACGGCATAGAGTACCATCCGCTTCTTCCTTTCCTGCCGGCCGGCTGCCGTGTGCTTTTCCTTGGCAGTTTCCCGCCGCAAAGGAAGCGGTGGTGCATTGATTTCTATTACCCTAACTTCATCAATGACCACTGGCGTATCGAAGGGCTTGTGTTTTTCGGGGACAGGAATTATTTTCTGGACACCGTGTCCAGAACGTTCCGCATGGAACGCATCATACCGTTCCTGACGGAGAAGGGGATAGGGTTTCATGACACGGCAACGGCAGTGCGTCGTCTGCGCGACAATGCATCGGACAAATACCTTGAAGTTGTGCAGCCAACCGACTTGTCCGCGTTGCTTGCCGCCGTGCCTGAATGCCGCGCCGTTGTCACCACAGGCGAGAAAGCCACGGCCACCCTGTGTGATGCCCTCGGCATTCCGCAAATGCCGTGTACGGGGCAGTATGTGCCAATTCCGGGGCATTATGCCGCTGGCCGGCCTATGGTGCTGTACAGGTTGCCGTCTTCCTCGCGTGCCTACCCGCTGTCTTTGGAGAAGAAAGCCGGGGCTTACCGTAGTATGTTTGAGTATTGCGGGATAGAGGTATAGGCATGACGGGTTCAGCCTCCACCTTTGATGCGAAACGTAGGTATATTCAGGCGTCATTCCGCCGGAATGTCGTTAAAAGTCCGTATCTTTGTCAGACAAAATACTGAATATGACACGAGAAGAATCCGTGCTGACATATCTGCGCGACCACGGCATCCCTTTCACCAATTACAATCATCCCGAGGGAAAGACCATAGAGGAGGCCAAACGCTGGTGGCATGACGACGGCAGCATACACTGTAAGAACATCTTTCTGCGCAACCACAAGGGCAACCGCCACTATCTGGTGTGCTACCACTGCGATCACAATCTGGACATACACAGTCTGGAGCATCGTCTGAAAGCTGCTTTGCAAAGCCGCGGTCTGCCTGCACCCGGAAAACTTTCTTTCGCCTCGCCCGAACGCATGATGCGTTACCTTGGGTTGGAGCCAGGCAGTGTGTCGCCTTTCGGCCTAATCAACGATACGGAGCATCATGTCCACCTTTTTCTCGATGCCGTGCTTCAGGATGCCGGAACACTGAGTTTCCATCCCAACGATTGTCGCGGTACGGTGGTCATTGCCAGAGAAGACTTTGAACGTTATCTGTCGCTCGTGGGCAATACCTATGAGTACCTGTCGTTGTATGATTAGAGGCGCTGGCGTGCCGCCCCCCAAAAAAAACAGTAGAAGATAACTAAATAATAGCGACATAATGACACACACAAGCACCCTTACCGTTTCCGAACAACACCTTGCCTCCTCGCTTGGCAGCGGAGATCTGCCTGTACTGGCCACGCCTGCGATGGTGGCTCTAATGGAGAACGCTGCCATGTTGTGCGTGCGCCCCGTTCTTGCTGACGGAGAGACTACGGTGGGCAGTCAAATCGCTGTCTCGCATCTCAGGCCGACGGCTCCAGGGCAGACCGTCTCGGCCACGGCAACACTGCTGTCGCGCGAGGGACGTAAACTCGTCTTCCGCGTTGAGGCCAGCGACGAACACGGCCTGATAGGCGAGGGCGAACACGTGCGCTACGTTGTCGATGCCGAAAAATTCATGGGCAAGTTGTAGGGGGGGGGGCACCGTTTTTGACTTATATAATAATAACACTAATACACAATTATTATGCTACGACT
>CAMWRK010000210.1 GCA_947176655.1 uncultured Prevotellaceae bacterium
TACAACAATATAAACATACACACAAGGATTATGGAAACTTTTTTGTCACAAACAGGATGTTTCGGGACAGAAAAACAAAAAACAATAACTGATACACATTATTTATTATATAGAGGGGATAACGGAAAAGGCTCCACATAGCGTACGGACGGGGGCACAACAGTAATGGCACAAAGAAAAATTATTGAAACAAGAATAAGGAAAAGGGAACTGCCGGATTCGATGACCGGTTAAGCGGTGAAGTAGCAACAAAAAAAATCCACCCGACCGAAGGAACTGCTCCGGCAGGTGGACTTTTATCTATGATTAAGAGTTATACCTAAACTTGTGGAATCAGGCGCATGCGCAGCAACATTTCTGCCCGTACTCTCCCTTTACCTGTTCGTAGAAACGAACCATAGATGCCTGCATGTAGGGACAGAGCCAGAAGTAACCGATACCAAAAGAAAAAATGCAAAGGATAGCCCAGCCTATGAAAGTGAGATACAGCCAGAAAAGCTGCATCTTATGACCACACATCATGGCCATACTGCGCTCTATTGCGGCGTTGCCCTTCAACTCAGGATTGTCCAAAAGGATGTAAGAGGTCATGGCATAGGACAAACGCTTAATAATACCGGGAACAACAAGCAGCAATGTCCAGAGGAACGTATAAACCAATTGCAAAAGCAGTGTCATGAATATGCGTTCAAAATCCTTGTAGCCGTCAATCAAATGACCGAGACCAAAGGCATTGCTGTCGCCACGGCGATTAAAAACAAAAGTCATGGCGTACCCCCAGCCCATGGGCAGAAGCAAGATACTTACAATACTGCCGACGCCTTTGTGTATTACAAGATCAAGAACACCACCTATCACAGACGAAAAACATGCGGCGATAAGCATATAAACAAAGGTAAGCATTGCTGCCTCCAACCAACGCCCTTTCAAATCTGTACAGGCGAGCGAACGAATTTCTGATGCTTTGAGCATAATTGTTGATTTTATTAGGTTAATTGATTAATGTAAATTTATTAATGTTACTATCAGCTTACCTTATTCAGTTTCTTGATGATAGAGAAGATGAACAGAGCAGCGACCAGACAGATAACCATAAGAGTGCCCCAAACCAAAGTCAGATCCATGCCCCACATGTGACCTGGGATGCTGACAAGTTTGTTGCCTATTGCCGTAGCCACAAACCAGCCTCCCATCATCATGCCCTTGTACTTGACAGGAGCCACCTTGGAGACAAAGGAAATGCCTATGGGACTGAGCAACAATTCCGCAAACGTGAGGATAAGGTAGGTATTGACAAGCAGAGAAGGGCCGAGGTCGGCATAATGGGTATGCTTGACAGGGTCGGCAGCAGGAAGACCGATGCAGCTGAGAGTGAGCATCAGATATGCAGCGGCGGCGACAAGCATGCCAAGACCGATCTTCACGGGTGCCTTTGGTTCCTTGCCACGAGTGGCCAGCCAACCGAAAAGTGCAATGCTTACAGGTGTCAGCATGACAACGAAACAAGCGTTGAACTGCTGGAAAATAGGAGCACTCAAATGCGTCACCGCTCCGGGAGCAGGTATCATATTGTACAGGAAGAACACGGACACAAGAACCAAGACAGCCGCCAGCCCCCTTGCCACGCCCTTGGACTGGACAATGCCGAAGAGACCGTATACGATGAATATGCCTGCAAGAAGATTGCGCACGTCAAACAACATGCTTTCCAGACCTGTAGATGTCGTGGCAGTATACTCGTCAGCAAACCAAGTGAGCGTCAGACCATTCTGGTGGAATGCCATCCAGAAGAATATCACTACGGCAAAGACAAGGCACAGACACACGATACGTTCCTTGGTATCGTTCTCTGCCGTAACAGCCTCTGCCTTCACGTCTGTCTTTGCGGCAACGGCCTTCTTCTCATTGCCGAGCACATGAGCATAGGTGCCACGTCCGAGATAGTAGACCAGGATGGAGACGATGACACTGAGGCAAGCCACGGCAAAAGCGAAGTGATAGGAGTCCGCCTTGCTGTAGCCCAAAGATTCCTGTGCCCACTGCATTACGGAAATGGCGGCTGTAGGAGCGAACAGTGCGCCTACGTTGATGGCCATATAGAACAGAGAGAAACCGCTGTCGCGCTTACCGGCCAGTTCGGGAGTAGCGTACAAATCGCCCACCATGACCTGCAGATTACCTTTGAAAAGCCCCGTGCCAAGTGAAACGAGAAGCAAGCCTGCGCACATTGCCACTATGGCAGTAAAAGAACCGCCCAAGGGGAACGACAGGATAAGGTAGCCGAAGAACATAATAAAGATGCCGATAACCACCATCTTGCTATAGCCGAATCTGTCGGCCAGCATGCCACCGAACAGAGGCAGCAGATATACCACACTCAGGAAAGTAGAGAATGTTTCGGAAGCCCAATTGGAATCAAAACCGAAGTTATCCCCCAGAAACAACACGAATACGGCAAGCATCGTATAATAGCCGAAACGCTCACCCGTATTGGCTAAAGCCAATGTCCACAAACCTTTTGGCTGCCCCTTGTATGAAATCAGGAGAAAGCAGAACCAAAGTACAAACAATCCTACGATGATAGGAGTCGATAACACTTCAAACATGATTGTAATAAATTGATATATGTTAATAAATTTGCAACAAAGTTAACGAAAACAACGGACTTTCAAAAGCATTTGACAAATAATCGTAACTTTGCCCGGCATTTATACCAATAATAACATTATTTTCAATACAGTACCAGGCGACAGACACTATGATGCCGCCGTTACAGAAGAAGAAACACTATGAAAAGTATCGGTCTGAAACCACGTCTGCTCGACTCGCTGAAGGGTTACAACAAGGAAAGTTTCATGAAGGATCTCATGGCCGGCATCATCGTCGGCATCGTGGCCCTGCCTCTGGCCATAGCCTTCGGCATAGCCAGCGGAGTCACCCCAGAGAAAGGTATCATCACAGCCATAGTTGCCGGTTTCATAATCTCCGCCCTCGGCGGAAGCAAAGTGCAGATAGGCGGTCCCACCGGAGCGTTTATCGTTATCATATACGGCATTGTCACCGATCCGGCCTACGGGCTTCAGGGACTGCTTGTGGCCACCATGATGGCCGGCGTGATACTCATTGCCCTGGGAATGTTCAAGCTTGGCGCCGTCATCAAGTTCATCCCCTACCCCATCATCATAGGCTTCACAGCCGGCATAGCCGTAACTATATTCACCACACAGATAGGCGACGTGCTGGGACTGACACAACAGGCCGTCAGCGAAAACGGCGAGGCCATAACCATCCCCCTGAAAACACCCGGCGACTTCATAGGCAAATGGATATGCTACGCCCGCAACATAGGCACGTTCAATCCGTGGAACTTCCTCGTTGCCATGGGTTCGCTGCTTACCATCATCCTCTTTCCCATGGGCGTAAGACGCGTCCCCGTACTCAACAAGATTCCCGGATCGCTCTACGGCATACTGCTGGGCACGCTGGCCGTGCTGCTGCTTAAGACACAGGCCGGCATCGAGGGCATAGACACCATAGGCGAACGTTTCCACATACAGGCCCAGTTGCCAAGCGTGGAGGTTCCCTCGTTCACATTCGGCACCGTACAGGCTCTTCTGCCCATAGCCTTCACCATAGCCATACTCGGTGCCATAGAAAGCCTGCTCAGCGCAGCCGTAGCTGACGGTGTCATAGGCGACCGCCACGACTCCAACACCGAACTGGTGGCACAGGGCGTGGCCAACCTCGTCACCCCGCTCTTCGGAGGCATACCAGCCACAGGCGCCATAGCCCGCACCATGACCAACATCAACAACGGCGGGCGTACACCCATAGCCGGCATTGTCCACGCCATTGTCCTGGTGCTTATCCTGCTGGTGCTCATGCCTTATGCCGAATACATCCCCATGGCCACACTGGCTGCCGTGCTTCTGGTGGTGAGCTACAACATGAGCGGCTGGCGCACGTTCAAGGGCTTGCTCAGGAACCCCAAGAGCGACGTCACCGTCCTGCTTGTCACCTTCTTCCTTACCGTCATCTTCGACCTTACCATAGCCATAGAGATAGGCCTCATCATAGCATGCGCACTGTTCATCAAGCGCGTCATGGAGCCACCGGAATTCTCCGTCGTAGAAAACGAGATA
>CAMWRK010000211.1 GCA_947176655.1 uncultured Prevotellaceae bacterium
CTGTTGACGGAGTAGGTTTCTTTTCCTCTTTTTGTTGTGGCGATACCTTCTCAACGACCTTCATCGTCTGCTTCGGGTCTTCGAGCTGCTCACATATCGCCACACGTTTTCCGGCACGGACAAGTTTTGGCAGGTAAGTGTCGAGCGCATGATGCGGAAAGCCTGCAAGTTCTATTGAGGCTGCTTTGCCGTTCATACGTCTGGTGAGAGTGATACCCAAAACCTCGGAAGCCTCAACTGCGTCTTTGCCGAACATTTCATAGAAATCGCCGACTCTGAAAAGAAGAATAGCGTCGGGATGTTTTTTCTTCATCTCCTCGTACTGCTTCATCAGCGGAGTCTGAGCGACTTTCGACACTTTAGGCGTGGGCTTTGGTGTCGGTTTAATAGGGTCTGGCGTAGGCGGTTTTATGCCTTGTGAATTATATAATTCCATATTTAGGCGCAGACGCAAGGACTCATCAAGAGCGTCACGGAGGTCGTGGGCTATACCGGCCACACCCTCATTGTGGGTGTAGATGATAGCCGGTTTACCGTATTGGTCTGTGCCGACTTTGGCATCGGTGCATATCACATTCTGCGGAAACGCCTGAAAGAACTTGTTGCCCGGAACTTTTGTCTGGCGGTCAACGACGGACTGAATGAAAAATTCCTCGTCAGCCGACAATGCTTTCTTACCCGTGTGCTTCTGCAAGATGATAAGGTCACTGCCTGCATCAGTCCCGGCGTTGTCAGAGAAGGTATTGTTGGGCAGACGTAAAGCCGCTACAAGGTCGGCACGTTTGACTAACTCCATACGCACGAATGGAGAAGCGGAGTTCATTACACCCTGCGACGCGATAAATGCCACCAAACCACCCTCACGCACTTGGTCGAGTGCTTTGAGGAAGAAGTAATTGTGTATCGCCTTTGTTGACTGACGGTAGGCGATCTCCTTGCTTGTGGCAAACTTGGGGTCTGCGACTGCGAAATCTCCGAAAGGAATGTTGGAGCAGGCTATATCGAAATATCCGTTGAAATCATCATCTATCTTCTCGAAGCCTGTTATCTCATTGGTGATCGACGGATGAAGAGCAGCGAGAATCTTACCCGTTATCAGGTCTTTCTCAAAAGCGAGAGCCTCTGTACCGGGATAATTCTCATTTTTAAGGAAGGAGTCGATAAAAGCACCTTGTCCGGCAGAGGGTTCAAGAAACTTTCTAATCTCGACCCCATTCGCTTTCAGCGTGTCAGCAATGGCATCAACAACCGGAGCAGGAGTATAGAACGCTGACAACACTGACGTTTTCAGCGAGTCCATATACTGTGCAAACTCACGGTCATCCTTAGAGTAATCATGAATCAGCCGTCGTAACTCTACGGTAGGAGCAAATAGCTCAATGTCTGATTTGCTCCACTTGGCAGCATCAGCAAGCTCGTTAGCATCGTTGAGAATGCACTTCAACCCTCCAAACCCGGCATACTTCCGTAATATCTCACGTTCCTCGGCAGTGTGAGCCGTCCGCTTCTCAACACCGAGGCGAAGGACAAGCCTTATCGCCTCAATGTTGTCGCGCATGGTCTGGAGTCGGTTATAGGCCATAGAGGTTTTCGTCTATAAGATTGATAAGTTCCATTTCCAGTTCACGTCCCTCCTCTGTTTCCATAAACTCATAGGATATTTGGTAACGCTCACGATATTCCTCCAGAGCGTCCTCAATATGCGCCATGAACACATCGTATTCATATTCAGGAAGACGGTCGGCGAAGTCTTTTGAGAGGATTCCTCGAACAACATCGTCAAGCGATAGGTCGAAATCCTGCATCAGTGTCTGAATTGCAAGTTCTTCAGCGCAGATTACATCTAGACCTCTACGTCGCGCGTCACAGAACACGTCAAGAGCATTATCCGCGCGAGCCGTGATAAAATTGTTATCTTCGGCTTCAGCGAAGTGGTATCTTTTGAGATAGGCTTTGAGCATACGCTCGTACCCGTTGAAATTATTTTTCATATTAGGGAGGGATTATTTTGAGTTAGAGGAATTGTGATTGCTTACAACCTGAGGGCTACCGGAAGAATTGATGATTACCTTTGCCTTGAATATTTTACCACTGGTTGCATGGAAGCCGTTGATTATTGGCGTGCTACCTGTTTCAATCAGAGAAGACAATTCTTCATGATTGAGAGTCACGCCATAGTATTGGCGGAAGAGATAGTGTCCGCAGTCCGGATTATCGCATTTGGCAATCTTGCCAAATGTCTTCATTGTTCCTTCTGAGCATTGGGTACAAGGTATGTCGGCCTCCATTCGGGGATAGAGCCTTGCTGATGCGAGAATCCCGGCTGTCAGATCTCTTGTAATCTGTTTCAATTTGCGGTCGTAAGCGCTTGCGGAGATATTATCTTTGAGAAGTTCTCTTACAAGACTGTCAGTTTCTTTCACTGATTTTATGTCGGCAATCTCCATATCTTTGATGAGTCCGTAGAGTGCTCGACCTCTTTCTGTAAGAGATATTTGTCCCCAAGCATCACGCTCTATTAGGCCGCTTAGCTCCAGATGTACGATGTCTTTTGCGATTCCGGTAGAGTGAACTATGCCTCTCTCCTCAATCAGTCCTCTGATTAATGTTGCGTCAGTGTACGCCTCAGGTCTTGCAATATTTCGGGAGGCGTGCCCCACAGAGAATACTTCTGCCGTTTCGCTCTTGAAATACGGTATCGGTGAAGTTGAAAGGACAGTATCTGAGAAGAGTGAGTGCCAACCTTTAGTCTTGTATGCAACACCGTCCCATTCGTAGGTAACACCTTCGCATTCTGCGATTATATGACTTTTGATGATTACGGCTTCTCGTGAAAATGCCTGATACATACGCCTTACGATGAGATGATAAACACGGGCCATATCATCATCGAGTGCGAAAGCAGGAACCGGAGTAATCACGATACCGTGAGTGCCGATGGTTTCCTTTCCGACGGAACGACCTGGAGTAAAGTCAATACCGGCACATGCCACGGAAGCATAGTTCTTGAATGCCAGCAACTTTTCAAGCATGGCTCGGCAAGCTGTGTATTTGCGGTAAGATACAGTCGTTGAAGCCTCGATGGGATATGATATAAGTTTGCGGTCAAAGAGACGGATAGCGGCTTCATAGGTACGTAGCGGTGACATACCATATTTCTCTGCGGCATCCAGCTGAAGCTGAATGAGATTGTAGAGTTTAGGCTGCTTGATTTTCACTTCGTTGGCAGTACAACTTAGAATTTTTACAGTCGAGGAATTAGCCGGTGCAGAGGTCAACGGCTCTTTGCTCGAAAGTGCAAAGATATTTCCGTTATTATCCTTGATGGCAACTGTGCCATAAGTGAACTTTTCAGGCTGGTAAGCTTTGACCTCCTTGTTGCGTTCTTGAATTTTTTTGAGAACAGATGCGCTTGTCCGTCCTATTCTATATGTTCCACGACCGGCGGCAAAAGCAAGAGATCTGCGGGCATTGATTCCGATAATCCAGTCAGCCTCGTCACGGAGTCGTGCTGCGCGATACCAGTTGTCGAACTTCTCGGCAGGTTGGGGCTGAGTAATAGCCCGGAGAATGGTTTTGTTGCAAAGGTCATTGATTAACGCTCTTGTGTAGGGAAGTTTACACTTCAGATAAGCGTAGAGATAACGGAAGATGAGTTCCCCTTTCTGGGTGGGAGCAGTTGCCGCGATAACGCTTTCGCTCTTTGCAAGCAGATTCTTGATAACCTCAATCTGTGCAGATGCTTCGTATGCAAGAGGGGTCCCTTCTGTGTCATTCCGGCTGGTAATGGAGAGTGTGAGATGCTTGGGAATGTGAGGGAAACTGCCGGAGCGAAACCAGTAGGATGCCTGTCCGCGGGGAGTGGTGATTTCGACCATCTTACCGAGGGTCCACGTGATGAAGAACTTGTCACCGTAGTAGTAGTGGTTGCCAACTTCGTCATTGAGTGTTGCACGAGCGATTGCGAGAGCCATATTCTTGTTTTCGGCGATAATAGTAATCATAATTTATTGGGTTTTAAAGGGTTGTTTTTGAATTATATGTTTAGAAAAGGGTATAGAAAAGGCTCGCAGATGTCTTCACACCTGCGAGCCTTGGTG
>CAMWRK010000212.1 GCA_947176655.1 uncultured Prevotellaceae bacterium
GTATGTAGTATCTTATGTATTCAGGTGTATAACTTATCAAAAGCGAGAATATCCACAGGAGTTCTATGCATATTTTATGATACAATTGCAGTTTGCTTTCCGTTGTCATGGCAGTTCTGGATATGTGAATACAAGTAATTACTATACAAATATATAAAAAAAAGTAATATCATGAGCATGTCTGTTCTAAATTAATGCAGAGCGTGTATGTCATCCGTTAAGCCGGATGCCAATATGTGGTTTGCATTGTTTTGTTACACTTTATGTGACAAAGCATAACAAGATAATGTAATAATTACCATAATTAATGAAGTTTTTTGTAACTTCGCATCTCGAAAACCAATATCATAAACAATGCTATATCCGCTTTTATTCCAAACCAATCTTTTCCCAATAGTGTGGGGCGGTCATCGTCTGAGACAGATAAAGGGTATGTCTCCTGCTGACGAACCTGTCGGTGAGAGTTGGGAAGTGAGTGCTGTGTCCGGCAAGGAATCTATAGTTGCCAACGGTCCGTTGGCCGGCAGAAATCTGAGGGAACTGACGGCAGAGTACGGTGCCGACATGCTGGGCAAGCATGTGCAGGAGAGGTTCGGCAATGAGTTTCCTTTGCTTGTGAAGTTCATAGATGCGGAAAAGGATCTGAGCATACAGGTTCATCCCAACGATGCCTTGGCTATGGAACGCCATGGGTGTATGGGCAAGACAGAGATGTGGTATGTCGTTGATGCCAAGCCCGGAGCATATCTCTACGTGGGATTTTCTGAAAGTATCAGTGCCGAGGAGTATCAGCGCAGGGTCGGCGACGGCACCATCTGCGATGTCCTTGCCAAACACTTCATACGTCCTGGTGACGCTTTTTTTATTCCCGCCGGTCGTATACATGCCATCTGTGGCGGGGCGTTGATAGCAGAGATTCAGCAGAGTAGCGAGATAACGTATCGTATCTATGACTATGACCGCCTTGGAATGGACGGCAAGCCTCGCGAACTGCATACGGAACTTGCTGTAGATGCTCTGGACTATGCCGTTCACAAAGAATATTCCATAAACTATCTCCGTCAGGAAAATGTCCCCAGTATAGTTTGCGGATGTGAGTTCTTCTCCGTGAATCGGCTGTGTATAAACCATGCCATGGAGCGTAGGTTAGGGCATATAGAGTCGTTTGTCATTTATATGTGCCTCGGCGGCGAATGCCGGATCGGCGAGTCCGTGTTACTGACACATGGACAGACCTGTCTGGTTCCGGCCTCATGTTCCGGCGTCACGCTGACCCCGGTTGGCGAAAACGGTACGGCGGAACTGTTGGAGGTGTACATTGAAAATGCCTGAACATAGGGGGGATGTCGATAAGCCTGTAACGGGATGCTTATCATATAAACGTCGTTTCCTGGAAAATGGCAGCAGGAATCCAAATAGAAACCTAACGAAATAAATTGCCCTCTGTGCATCGGGTGATTTTACCGTCAGCATATACATGTATATATTTGCAGCATAATAGCCTAATTTTAGGCTATTATGCTGCAAATATAGCAATAACAGTTGAAATATGATCTGTTAGGCGTTGCCCTTGTTGCAGAGAATTGCAGTGCCGTTGTCTACTCTGAAATGTATTGTCGTGCCCATGAACTCAAAACTGTACACGCGTGTCGGGTCGTTCTGGTAGTGCGGACGCGGGTCTCCGGCCAGTATACCCTCGATAGCGGTCCAGTGGAGTGGCTCTATCAGTGGGTAATGTTGTCGCACATCATCGGGAATGACAACATGCAGGGCAGCATTCCGTGTCTCTTCCGTCCATCCGGATGTGGCTTCGGGATGTGAGTCGGTAAATGGCAGGTATGGCTTTATGTCCAGAATAGGTGTGCCATTCATAAGGTCTGCACCATCCACGTGTATCACAGGGCCGTCGGG
The DNA here is from genome assembly GCA_947176655.1 of uncultured Prevotellaceae bacterium. Lineage (GTDB taxonomy): Bacteria > Bacteroidota > Bacteroidia > Bacteroidales > Bacteroidaceae > Physcousia. The sequence continues at coordinate 1,912 of CAMWRK010000212.1, forward strand.
AGTATTCGTTTCTATGCGCAGGACTTGTACGGAAGACAGCCCTATGTTGTTCGGGCGGAACGGTGACCGTGTGGCCCACACGCCCATTCGTCTGTTGCCTCCCAAACGCGGTGGGCGTACGGTGGGTGACCATTTGCCGTTGTGTGCACGGCTAAAATCCCACAGCAGCCAGATGTGCGAGAAGCCCTCCAGGCCTCGGAGGGCTTCTGCATTACGGTATTCGGGACAGAAGACAATGCGTCCTTCGAGTCCCTTGACAAGTCCGCTCTGGCGTGGTATGCCGAACTTGCCGTCAAAGTCGTTGTATATGTGTGCGATTGTTACCATGTGTGCAGGATGCCGGCAACATATTTCAATAAAAAGAAAATCACAGGTACAAAGAGCGATGGTAACATGTTCAGCGTCTTGCAGTCGCGTATGCCCAGGATGCCCAGTCCAGAGGCGGCAATCAGTGTTCCGCCGACAATACTCATCTCGCAGAGCAGGTCATCGGGTATGATGTTGCCGAACATCCGTGCCATCATGTACCACGTTCCCTGCCAGCAAAACAGGACTGGTGCAGCCCATGCCATGCCGTACCCGTATGTGGCTGCCAGCACGGCACTGGTGACTAAATCCAGTGTTGCGTTGGTCAGCAGGAACGTCTCGTCGCCGAGGAGCGCGCTGTTAATGGGACCCAGTATGCTGAGAGTGCCTATACAGTATAGCAGTATGCCGGTGGATAGCCCTTGTGCCAGATTGTTGCCTGGTGCTGTATCTGTTTTTTTCAGACGTGAGACAAGTGCATCGAACCTGCCGGACAGGTTCATCATGGTGCCAAGCAGTGAGCCAATGGCCAAGGACAGCACAAAGAGTACGGGATAGCGGCTTTGGGGCATATAGCGGCACACGGCATTGAATCCCAATGCCAGCGAGGCCAGCCCCATGGCGGTGTACAGCACACCCTGCCACTCCGGACGGATGCGTTGTTTCAGGGCGGCGCCTGCCATGCTGCCTATTATGATGGTGCAGGTGTTTACGATGGTTCCTGTCATGCTGTTCTGCAAAAGAATGTCGTTGTTGATGAGACTAAAGTTCTATGACCTCCAGGTCGCGGAACTTCTTTCCGTCCACGGAGAAGCGCACCAGCGTGCGTACTGTCTGCCATCCCTGAAGCCCTGCCGCTCCGGGGTTTATGTGCAGACACCCCAGCGACTGGTCGTATTGTACTTTGAGAATGTGGCTGTGTCCGCTGATGAACAGATCGGGATGGTCGGCCATGAGTTGTGCACGTATGTGTGGGTCGTATTTGCCTGGATAGCCTCCGATGTGTGTCATCAGTATCCGCGCGTCCTCGCATTGCCATGATAGTCTGTCGGAATATATCCTGCGAAGCTCTCCGCCGTCAATGTTGCCGTACACGGCTCTCAAAGGACATATCTCCTGCAGGCGCACAGCCAGTTCCTTGGAACCGATGTCGCCGGCATGCCATATCTCGTCGCATGCTCCGAAATACTTGGCATACCGTTCGTCCCAGTATCCGTGGGTGTCAGATAGCAGTCCGATACGTGTCATCTATTCTATGTTCCTGCGTATCTTGGTCAGGTAGGCATGCATGCTCTCCTCGTCCTTTTCGTCGATAATCTGAATGAGGTGCTTCAGTTCTGCACGGATATTCTCGACATGGCTTTTGGTTCGCGGGTTGAAGAGTATCTCGCGTAGCAGCGTGTCGTCCTCGGACAGTACGCCGCGAGCTATCGAGAGGTGACGTTTGAATGTGGTTCCAGGTGCGTCCTGATGCTTCATGACAGCCGAGAAGACAAACGTGCTGACAAACGGTACGGAGAGAGAGTAGGCCATGGCCTCATCGTGCTCATCGAACGAATATTCGTGCACGTTGAGGCCGAGGCGGCGGTACATGTCGAGGAAAAAGATGCGTCCCATGTAGTCGCCTTGGGTTATCACGATTGCGTTCTCCGTGTTCAGTTTGCCCAGATTGGCGAATGTGGGGCCGAACATCGGATGGGTGCTGACGTAGCGCATGCCTGCCTGTTCGTAGAACTCCAGAAAGCCTGTCTTTACGCTCGATATGTCACTGATGATGCAGTCCTTTGGCAGGTAGGGTATTATC
>CAMWRK010000213.1 GCA_947176655.1 uncultured Prevotellaceae bacterium
AACTACCCCGTATGGAAGGGTGCCGGAACCTTGGCACGTCATCTCGGCCTGCCACTCGGGAAGGTCACCACAGGGTCTTCGCTGGACATGCAACCGTGCGATCTGCAAATCATCCGTGAAAACGGTGGCGAACTCAAAGACATGGAGGGTGCCGCCGTGGCATTCGTCTGTTCGCTCATGCAGACTCCCGTCATGTTCGTGAAAAGCGTCACCGACCTTTGCGACAGCGGGGCAGAGACATTCGAGGAGTTCAGCCGCAACCTGTCACTGGCCAGCCACGCACTCATGGAGACCAACATCCGTGTCATAGACTATCTTGCCGACACGGACGTCGAAACGTAATTAAGGGTTACGGCTCAGCCTCGTTGCCAAGTAGCAGGAATGGCGCTCGTGTTCCGTTGACAAAACATTTCCATTGAAAAATAATTACACGTTAGCATTGTTCCAGGCGGAATCATGCCGAAGCCTTTAGCATAAAAGTTCGGGGACGTATGTAGAACAGGAAGAGGTGTGCCGAACCATGTAGAACTTCAATGTTCAAAGCGCCTTCCACCTTTCATCCCGCTCCATTGTATCCCACTGTATTATAAGCTATTGCATAATTTGCTAACGACATAAAAATACTCGTCATACCGTCATGTGCCAGGCATTTCGCATTCCCCCCAAAAAGACATCGCGGTCTTCGGGTCGAAAGACCGTGGTCTTAAGCGCGAAGACCGACGGTCTTAACGCTTAAGACCACGATGTCCAAACCTCGACATCACGAGGACTCGTTTCGGAGACCATGAGGACGCACCAGAGAGACCGTTACACGGTCTACGCAGACTGCCGACTGCATATTGAAATATCATGACAAAGATTTTCCACTCACCTCTCATCAGCTTCCCGCTCACCCGTTAATCCGCCCTATACCTTATATATAATAATGCGCGCACTCACGCGAAAAAGTAGATAGCGACATCCGCTCAATCAGTTCATCTGTTCCCCCCACTGATTACTCACCTTTAGGAAGTGGCGGGAGCCTGTATGCCGGACGTGTAGACGCATTATTGCCACTTCCCTGGAGAAATGTTTGCATATCTCCGCAAACTTAACGTACTTTGTATATGTATAACAAAGACAAAAACATTCAATATGGACAAAGACATCATCAGGGCTATGATAGAGGCCATGACCAAAGAACTGGATAACGAAGGCCCGAACGCCAATATCCTGAAAGAGCGCGGACGCCTGAAAATGCTTCTCGGCGACAAGAAGGGAGCCATGGACGACCTGAGGAAAGCCATTGCACTCGACCCGACCATTATAGACACCATCAGCGGAGAATTCAGGAAATAATGGTATACATTCTACCTAAATACTGTAATATTTATCTTTTTTCGTGGTAGAAACACACTTATCCTACCGAAATTACATACCTTTGTGTGTACGATGATAAAGAAAGTAGCCATACAAGGCATCCGCGGATGCTTTCACGACATAGCCGCACACCGCTTCTTTCACGGTGAAGATCTGGAGCTGGTTCAGTGCAATACATTTGAGGACGTGTTCCTGTCCATGAAACAGGATCCTAACACACTTGCACTGGTGGCCATAGAGAACACAATAGCCGGCTCATTGCTGCACAACTACGAACTGCTGCACAACTCAGGAGTCACCGTCGTAGGCGAACACAAATTACGCATACAGCACAGCATCATGTGTCTGCCGGAGGACAACTGGCAGGACATCACCGAGGTCAACTCGCACCCTGTGGCACTGATGCAATGCCGCGCTTTCCTGGAATCCAATCCCGAGGTCAAGGTGGTGGAAGTGGCCGACACCGCCGGAGCTGCGGAGACTATCAGACGCAAACATCTGCGCGGACACGCTGCAATATGCCATAAGGATGCTGCCAGGATATACGGCATGAAGGTTCTGCATGAAGGCATAGAGACCAACAAACACAACTTCACACGTTTTCTTGTGCTGGCCGACCCATCGGTAGCCGACACTCTGCGAGATACATACAAGGCCGACAAGGCCAGTCTGGTCTTCACGCTGCCACACGAAGAAGGTTCGCTCTCAGCCATCCTGTCCGTACTATCTTTCTACAAGCTCAACCTGACCAAAATACAGTCGCTTCCTATCATAGGGCAGGAATGGCAGTACATGTTTTACATAGATGTCTGTTTCGAGAACAGCAGGAGACTGTACCAAGCCATAGATGCCATAACACCTCTCACACGCGAACTCAAAATCATTGGCATATACTGCGAAGGGGAACAGACCCTGTGATGCAACACGGACACGACACAAAACACAGCACATAATGATACAACCGGCAGACAGACTGCATACAGTCAACGAATACTACTTCTCACGCAAAGGCAAGGAAATAGCAGCTCTTAACGCTCAGGGCATGGACATCATATCCTTGGCCATAGGAAGCCCGGACATGCCGCCCTCCAAGGAGACCATCGACACTCTGTGCCGCGAAACCTGCAAGGCAGACGCACACGGATACCAGCCGACCACGGGCATACCCGAACTTCGCCGTGCCATGGCCGGTTTCTATCGCCGTTGGTATGGCGTAGAACTTAATCCGGACACTGAAATACAGCCGCTCATAGGTTCCAAAGAGGGCATACTGCACGTCACACTCGCCTTCGTCAATCCTGGCGAAGGGGTTCTCGTTCCAAACCCCGGCTACCCTACATACACATCACTCAGCAAACTGCTTGGAGCGAGGATTGTCAACTATGACCTACTGGAAAACAACGGCTGGCAACCCGATTTCGACCAACTGGAGGACATGGACCTCAGCGGCATAAAACTCATGTGGACCAACTACCCGAACATGCCCACCGGCGGACGGGCACGAAAGGAAACATACGAGAGACTGGTGCGTTTTGCACAGGAACACAGTATCGTCGTGGTGAACGACAACCCCTACTCTTTCATACTCAATGAGGGAGAGAAACTCAGCATCCTCAACATTTCCGGAGCCAAAGACTGTTGCATAGAGTTCAATTCCATGTCCAAGAGTCACAACATGCCCGGATGGCGTGTAGGCATGCTGGCAACCAACAGCACCTTCATTTCCTGGATTCTTAAAGTCAAAAGCAACATAGACAGCGGAACTTTCCGCGCCATGCAGCTGGCCGCCGCCAAGGCATACGACAACACTGCGGAATGGCACGCTATGGCCAACATGGAGACCTATGCCGGACGCCGCGCCATGGCGCAGGAGATAATGGAGGCACTGCACTGCGACTATGATCCGGAGCAGACCGGCATGTTCCTCTGGGGACGCATACCCGACACCTACCGCGATGCAGAAGAACTTACGGAACTGATACTGCACCGCGCCCGCGTATTCATAACACCTGGCTTCATCTTCGGTACCAACGGCAACAGATACATACGCATAAGCCTGTGTGCCAAAGACGACAGATTCCGCGAGGCAGTGGCACGAATACAGGCTCTCAACCTGTGACCACCCTATTGGACACGACAATACATTCAGACAACAAACAACAACAACACAATATGGAATTAGATCTACAGCCACTCAATCTTCCCAGCAGCAGCGAGAGACCGTTCGTAATAGCCGGTCCGTGCTCTGCCGAAACAGAAGAGCAAGTCATGACCACCGCCAAGCAACTGGCAGGAAAAGGGTTCCGCATCTTCCGCGCCGGAATATGGAAGCCACGTACCAAACCCGGAGGCTTTGAAGGGAATGGGGAAAAAGCTCTGCCATGGATGCAACAGGTAAAACAGGAAACCGGCATGATGACAGCAACAGAGGTTGCCACACCGGAACACGTGGAGCTGGCTCTCAAGTATGACATTGACATGCTGTGGATTGGTGCCCGTACAACAGCCAACCCCTTTGCCATGCAGTCCTTGGCCGATGCACTCAAAGGGGCTGACATACCTGTTCTGGTCAAGAATCCGGTCAACCCGGATCTTGAACTGTGGATAGGAGCGTTGCAGCGTCTCAATGGGGCTGGAGTGACACGTCTTGGTGCCATACAC
>CAMWRK010000214.1 GCA_947176655.1 uncultured Prevotellaceae bacterium
AGGTGTTTTAATGTAGCTAATCCTCCAAGAAAACCGATAGAGAAATATGAAGCGGGTACGTGGCCCCAAATGCGACAGCTACATCACTTTTGATGAAACCAAGTATCAGGCCGGTCAGCAATTGGTATTCCAATGCCCGGAATGTTCCAAGCAGTTCGGTATACGTATGGGGACTGTCAATGTACGAGATACGCGAAAGAATGAAATTCTGGATGAGGAGGCCAACAAGGATCTGTACGGTAGTATCGTGGTCATTGAGAATGTCTTTCACTACAAACAGGTTCTTCCATTACGCATGGGCGACAATGTCATAGGCAGATATGTCAAAGGTACCAATATTAATACGCCGATAGAGACAGTAGACCCAAGCGTTGATACCAAGCATTGCATCATACGAGTACAACGCAACAAACTCGGAAACTTGCAATATATCTTGAGGGATGCGCCGTCCAACACCGGAACATTTTATATGAATGACATTCTGCGGGACAATGAAAACGTGTCGCTTTCGGACGGAGACATTATCACCATCGGGGCAACTACATTAATACTGCGTACAGCTAAAGATAAAGGATAGCTGTCGCATAAAATACTACACCGAACTTTACAACAATGGTATGGGATATATAATCCGACACCTCATATCCGACATTCTATTGGCAGTTTTGCTTTTATCTCCGGCTATGTTTCATCTCTCCTGCATAAGCGAGGACATCAAGCCAGATGCGTCGATAAGTATTGGAGATACGATGCCAGATTTTTCAATACAACTTAATGACGGTAGTGTTCTTACATCTGCATCCCTCATTGGCGATGTGTCAATGGTTGTACTCTTTAACACATCATGTAATGACTGTCGTGCGGAGTTGCCCATAATAGAATCCGCACAACAGCGTACTCAAGTTAAAACAGTGTGTATATCACGTTCCGAGAGCAACGAATCCATAGTAACATTCTGGAAAGAAAACAACCTCACTCTCCCCTACTCCGCACAACCAGACGACAAGATTTTCAAACTATTTGCCGCATCAGTTATTCCTCGTATTTATATCTTCTCATCAGAAGGAAAAGTATGCTCCAGTTTCTCCGACAACCCGCTGCCTGACGAACAACAGATTGTTCATGCCGTAAACAATGCACGGAATCTCTCTTATTGAATTTTGCGAATACTCTGCCAGTGTATACACATTCATAAAGACCTTATAACATTCCCCTCCTTTATCAGGCGGACAGCACTGACAAGATGTTGTTCAAGTTCATCTTTGTCAATACGATATATTTTGGGAGTACGCGAGCGTCTAAACCTGTTGAAGTACGGGTTCAAGGACATATACCAAGTGCATTCCACCACATTCGGCAGACAAGGCAATTCCTTCCACAAACAAAAGATACTCGTACGCGCAGAGATTGTTATACCCAAACTCCCGTCCGCAAACCTACTGACGCATATCAGATGTCTGCGCACCTCCATGTCTTTTTCGCTCTCTTCATCTGTGATACGATGACGTATTGATATATTACGTCCGAAACGTTCGTTTATATCAGTCATCATCCGTCTGAATATTGTCCCATGAGCCGATGTATCACGCATCTGATGGGACAGTATGTAATAATGTATCATCTCGTGTATGACAGTATCCTCAAGAAGCCTTTCGTCCATATCCAGTTTGCGACTGATGACAAGTTGAAAATCGGTAAATTTCCATCCGCCAATCAAACTGTGCACGCGTCTGTAACGCAACTGACCAAGAAAAGTACGCGCACAACTCAACCTGACAGGCAACGGCTTCAGTTTTCCATCAAATATCAGGACATTGAACTCTTTAAACTTATGTTCAATATAATCTTGTGTTACAGTCATAGCCCGGCATACATACGTTATTACACACAAAAAGATGTGTCATCAATCCCCATGACACATCAATCTCAACACTTTCGCACTATGGAAGTCTTACTTCAAAGACAAAGTAATTTCCTTTCCTTCCTCGGCAACATTAAGTTTGTCTTCGCGTAGCAACCAGCCCATAACCAGATACAACTCCTTGTCAGTCTTAATCTTGCAGACCTTCTTCAAATTCTTCACATTCATTGCCCCATTCTCATTGAGGGCAGTCCAAACAGCACCTGCTGCGATGCCAATCTTCTCTGTCATTACGTTTTTACATTAATGATTAATGTGTTAATACCTATTGCAAAACTTTCGTTCCGCATTGCAAAGATAATAGTTAATCATGATATACACAAGAGAAAATACACTATATATATGTTATACAACACAAGAAACGACAAATTGATTAATTTTATCCTACAAGCAATCTGACTAAGTCTGATAAAAATGCTACCTTTGTATATACATACACACAAGCAAATACCATAATAATTATGCAAAACAGATTCAATTTTAATACAATCGGACTATTTACAACAGACAACGAGAAAATGGTCTAATTCTACCGTGATATCATAGGATTTACTACAGACTGGAACGGTGAAGAGCCCAATGTAATGATGCATTCCGGTAACATGAATTTAATTATGTTTCCAAGAACAGCATTCGAACAGATGACTGGTAATGAATATGCTTATCCCCATGGATTAAACGGTACAGTTGAGTTAGCTTTCCATGTTCCCACGTTCAATGATGTAGATAAAGAATACGCAAGGGCAACAGCATCAGGTGCCCAAGCGGTTTTCGCCCCACAGACAATGCCATGGGGACAACGCACCTGCTACATCGCAGACCCGGATGGAAATCTGATAGAAATACATTCATTCACAGAGAATTAAAAATAACATTCTCATTTTATAATTCATCTGCTCAACTCCTCAACTCCTTGCTTGTCCTATACGCACGCCATTAGATAAAGCATAAAATAACGATTTCTCAATGCTAATTCCAAGAGTTTAAGATGCTTATTATTCGTATCATATTCTGGATAGCTATAAATCAGTTTTGATGAAACTTCAAATAGTGCTCTATCTATTGCTCTATTTCTTAAAGTCCACGCGCGCCATTGATTCATTCGTATCTGATATAGCAAAGAATCATAGAAATCATGTGTCATCCTAATCCCCAATTTCTCACGATCTTTTAAAAGCCTCTGTGTAATGTAAATAGAATCCAATACTTTGGGTTGTCCGGCAGCTGTACTTGTAATGCCTTGTGAATTTACCCTGTAACGATAAACCAGTTCTTTTATATTGGGTTGCGAATTTGAGAATGGTATTATTATCATTCCAATTATTGTATCCTCAAACCCGTAATTCATCGGGAACTCTACCTTCTCAAATAAATACGATTTATATATCTTTCCCCATGGAAATCCGTGTTGATGACTGTTTGATGGCATATATGTAGATAGCAATTCACCTGTTTCTGCAATTGTAGTATAGCCACCACCTATTATATCTTCACCTGTTTGTTCTGCTTTTTGCATTAAAAATTGAACTGCATTATCAACTAATTCATCATCGCTATCCACAAACATCAGATAACGTCCATACAAACGGCGTAGCCCGCTATTACGTGCACCACTATGTCCAGCATTTTCTTGGGTTATAATTTCAACATTATCGTACTTAACAGAAAAATTCTTCAATATATCTGCAGTACCGTCCGTAGAACCATCGTCTACAACCGTAATATACATACTATAATCTGTACGCTGTGCCACTATAGATTCAAAACATTTCTGTATATACTTTTCACCATTGAATACCGGAATTATTATATGTAAATCATATTTTTCTATACGACAGGGGACTTCCTTCTTTATGCAACTTTCTCCATTATCACTTGATATTGACTCCAAGTACTTCCAAGCCGTTTGAATACTCTCATCACTCAACATTTTTCTATTAGGTAAAATATTATGCAGCGATGAAATCAGCTTCATTAAATTCTTGGGATATGTATTAGCGAATACGTTGCTAAGCAGTCCAACACATACCTTAGCTA
>CAMWRK010000215.1 GCA_947176655.1 uncultured Prevotellaceae bacterium
GCACGCAGACTCCAGTTGCGCTGTTTGCCAAAACTATAACTCGCCGATGCGTTCCATACCCACTCCGTGGTATTCATATCGTTGCTTATATATCCGGAATGCGTATAGGCCATCAGATCCGTGGAAAGGTTGACATGTTTGCCAAGAGCATAGTTGATGTTCAGCCCATAAGTATAGTCTGTCCAGTCGATATGCGTCTGCATATAACGTTTCTCCTGAATGCGGTGTCTTATATTTGCTATGGCGGAAGCACGCAACGACTTGGTTCCAAGATAGTCCAGTTTCAACTCTCCGTTTACAGCGAAATTGTCTATTGCAATGGGCATACTGTTCTTCATGGTCGCATCATAGGAAAAATTCATCGCCCTTTGCGAATTGAAGTCCAGTTTGGACGAGAGCCTTAGATTTCCCGGTTTGTCCACACGGCAATTATAGTTGATATAGGCACTCGACTTCCATTCGCCATTCACGTTTCTTGGCATGTGCACAACGACACCCGTTTCCGGATCCATGTCTTGTGCATAACGCACGACATTAGGCATAAGCGATATTGTTATGCCGGCACCTATCAGTTGCTGCCTTTTCTGTATCCCCTTGCTGTAATACAGCATAAGAAGATGTGACGACCCGTTTTTCAGATTCGGGTTGCCATACCACGTATCATATATATCCTTGTTCTCGGTTACAGGAAGCATAAAGGGCATCTCAGGCCGCATTTTGTAATACAGATACTGCATGCTCACCCCCTTGCCCCTTACAGCAATATCTACCCCTGGTTCAAAGTCTCCCAAGGAAAACTCCTGCGAATAAATAAAGCGGCGGACATCGTGAATGCCACGTCGGGTATAACCGCCACGGAGCTTGCTACTGAAGTTCCATCCGTGTTTTTCGTACATGTCCAAACTCATTTCGCCGGTATTTGAGTGGCTATAGGTAATGGTGTTGTAGCAGTCGGCGGCCTTGGCAATCCACCCGTCGTCCAGCACTGACGGATCTGCCAACATACGCAGACGCTCCCCCGTTGTCCTGAAATAGCCATAGTGGTATTTTAGCCCCAGGGTGGTGCGGAGAGACTTCCCCTTCCAGGTCTTCAGTTCTTTGGATATGTCCAAATTGCTGTTCAACTCGCTTTTGGGTTGCAAGTCCTTACGTAAGCTCTGGGTCTCTGAGGTATTCAGCGTATCTCTTATGTTCTCGCGGTTATGTTCGCTATTATATTTGAGATTCCAGCTGAACGAAAACGGGGCTTTGGCGAAAGGCAGCCGGACATGCACTATTGCAATTGCTTTCTGCCATTGGATTTCCCAAAGGTGACATTTCAATAATAATGGGGTTGCCGTAAAGTTTCAATTTACATTTGCAAGTACCTAATTGGGATGTTGACACGACATTAGCCATCTCTTCCGCAGTAAGGATCTGTCCCAGTTCCTGCACGTTTTCAATTTTCATCTTTTTCATAATGAATTAAAGTTAAAAGTTAATAATATGGAGTGACACTCCGCTAGTTTTATGGTTTGGTCGCCTCTACTGTCATTGATTCCAGTCTGTTCGCCCATTCCGGAATGACCATTCCGTGCTGCTCCAGACCACACAGGAAAGGATGCCCGCTCATTCCGCATTCCTGCCGGCATACGTTGACAAAGCCTGTCCGTTGCAACATCCTTTCAAACGTATGATAATCGTACAGCATACTGTGTCCCCACATCCGCATGAAGTTATTGACCACTAAGGCCATAGGCAGGGGGCGTGAATTGGCGGAGAAGTCGGCATACATTGTCGGGGCATAGTGTTGCAGGCTCCATGCCGCATACTGCTGGTGCAGAGGCTCCTCCGGGGCAGCCTACAGCCCGGCAAGAAACTCAAGGGAGGGCATGGTGATACGCAATGTGCCTCCGCTCTTCAATGTACGGAAGCACTCTTCCAGCATGGTCTTTCCGTCGTAGTAGGAAAGGTGCTCCATCTGGTGTTCGGAGAAGATGCAGTCAAGGCTGTTGTCACAGAGCGGGAACTTGCGTGCCGCATTCAGATACATGGCACCCTTCACAGGGTTGATGTCTGTATTCAGCCACCCTGCCAGCAAGTTAGTGCCGCACCCTATCTGCAATGCCTTTGTGCCTTCGCCGCAGAAATATTCCCTGAACTCATCTCCGCACCTGTTGAACAGCATCCTGTCCCCGACGCCATATTTTAATGTGGCCGCATAGTATTTACCGGCATTGGAGTCTGCATTGCGGAAATGTTCCGTGATTCTGCCACGGTTGTTGTTGCTTGGAGTTACATCCGAATATCCGAAATCTGTCTGTATGCTGATATAGGGATATATGACAAAAATATTTCCGGATATTTCCGAGATGAATTTGTCTGTCACATGGCCTTTTTCAGTGCAGTATGACAGTATGGTCTCGTAAAAGCGGCTGAATACCACGGTAAACTGAAGACCGTTGAAGCATTCCACGTGAAAAAGACAGTCCGATACCTGCACCGGAGTACGCAGCCAGCTCATTCCTCCGGACAGTATGTCGGCATTGAGGGCATCTGCCCGGCTGATAGCATCAGCCAGCCTGTCGAACGAATAGTCCTTGGTAAACACATGGTCATCCTCGCAGAAAATGAAATATCCGCTTTGCTTCGCTGCCTCCTGTCTTACTATCCCGTAAAACGTCTGCCACAGACTCCAAGCGCCGCATCTGCTTTCAACAGGTGTGACTATTGTAAGGTCGAATTCCTCCTTTCCGGAAAACTGCGCTTCCAGAGAAGCCCTTCGGTCACTGCGGTTGGCAAGATTGGGTGCGTATACGGAAATCCTTTTTTTCAAGGTCTGTTCTTTCTATACATTTCAATAATATCTTCTATCCTGTAATGTTCCGGCAACAGGTATCCGTCGAACATCAGTATGGGTGTAGCGGAAAGTCCGCTGCTCTCAACCCACGATTCGTGGCTTGCGAATATCTCTCCGACTTCCTGTCTGCATGTGTCCTCCTTGTGCAGGATGCCATTGAAGAACCGGGCTCCCTCCTTCATCCCTCCGGCATACCACCGTGACAGCATGTCCCAGGTGTATTCGCTGCCGTGTCTCACATAAGTGGCTATTATGCTCTTGTTTGCCGCTGCCAGCTCGTCGTTGAAGCGTGTCAGGATATAGCGGACCTGCATCCCTGCCGCTACCGCGGCATCAAGTCGCCTGTGCATTTCCGAACAGTGTGTGCAATAGGGATTGCTAAGTACGGTAATGGCCGGCACACCTTCTCTGGCTTCCCCAAATTCCAGACCCCTGTCGGCCGGCGATATGCCGAAATGAGGCTGTCTGTGCAGAAGTCCGAGGAATATGCCCTTGTCCTGCCTTATCCGGTTCAGCGAATAGCGCAGCCTCATGTTGTCGTGTGCCTGGTCGCTACATTTTGTCATGCTATGAACTATGATTACAGCAGTGGCATACAGCAATGATATTGCAACAACACTGCACAGGCTCAGATCGGTTATGGGGACAAACGCACCGGCACACACAAAGAGGACAGTCTGTAACCAGAGCAACAGCATTGTCGCAAGGCACAGCGTACACCATGACCTGACCTTGTGCGCCTGGTACCACACACTCCAGAGGCTCATGGGCAGGACGGCAAGGTAGATATACGGCAGGACGGCAAGTGCGGCGGTTGCACGTGCTGTCAGGGCAACGGCATTGACCCCAAAAAATGCAATGCCCGCCTCGCTCAGGCTATAGGTGGCAAATATTCTGGAATATTCTGACTGCAACACATTGTCGCAACCGCCTTTCTCTATGGCAGAACACAGCTTGTCTGCCACAGTATTATGGCTGACACCTTTCCGGGTCTTCATGAGAAGCAGGCAGCATACTCCCACCCCCCAACACCTGAATCAGGAGAACAGCAGACCATAAAAGAGTTATTCCATGCCTTGACGTGAAAGTACCGTATAATATAAAGA